>JBILEW010000035.1:0-31017 GCA_044351885.1 Bdellovibrionota bacterium | reverse complement strand
GTCCAGGAGCCGTGCGCAAACACTTCAAAGATGCTTTTCACGAGTATCTCGTCAACAAAAATACCGCCGCTGTAAATCCTGATCGCATCGGCACAAAGGCTTGCGCACCTCTCGTCATCGCCTTGGAAGGGCATGAGTCATCCATGATCGAGCTGCGGTTGTCCGAGGGCAACACAGAGCCTGCGGCTCCGTTCGACGACTTCGATTCCATTCTCTCCTTGCGGCGCCGGGAAGCCGACGAATTCTATAGCTCCATTCAGCAAGATATTCCTCTGGAGGATGACCGGTTGATTCAGCGCCAAGCACTCGCTGGAATGCTGTGGTCGAAGCAGCTGTACTGCTTCGACGTTCGTAGATGGGCTCACGGCGATCCGGTACTTTCTCGTGCCCCCCTCGACAGAGCAACGCGCCGAAATTCGACGTGGCAGCACATGTTTGCCGATGACATCATCTCGATGCCAGACAAGTGGGAGTATCCGTGGTTTGCAGCTTGGGATCTCGCCTTCAATGCGATCCCCTTAGCACTAGTCGATCCCGCCTTTGCCAAGTCTCAACTCTTACTACTGACGAGCGAGTGGTACATGCATCCCAACGGCCAACTACCAGCTTATGAGTGGTCGTTCAGCGACGTAAATCCACCCGTTCATGCCTGGGCAGCTTGGCGTGTGTACCAGATCGACAAGGCTTCGAGGGGTGGTCATGGAGACTTGGAGTTCCTGGAAAAGCTTCTACATAAACTGGCCCTCAATTTCACGTGGTGGGTGAATCGAAAGGACAGCGAGGACAAAAACATATTTCAGGGCGGCTTCCTCGGGCTCGATAACATAGGCGTATTCGACCGAAATATGTCGCTACCAGAGGGAGGTCATCTCGAGCAATCAGACGGCACAGCGTGGATGGCGATGTATGCGCTCAACTTGATGAGGATTTCGATCGAGATAGCGGAATTCAAGCCATACTACCAAGACATGGCCACCAAGTTTCTCGACCACTTTCTCTTGATCGCCGAGGCAATGATGAACGTCGGCGGTGGTATTCGGCTGTGGGACGAGCAGGATGAATTTTACTATGACGTACTTCACATACCGGGATCCGCGCCGTTGCCCCTCAGGGTACGTTCCCTCGTAGGTCTTATTCCTCTCTTCGCCGTCGAGGTACTGGAACCGGAAACCCTAGAGAAACTCCCGGATTTTCGAAGAAGGCTCGAGTGGCTTTTTGCAAATCGCCCTGAATTGACGACTCTGGTATCCCGCTGGCTTATTCCCGGCTCAGGAGAACGTCGACTTCTCTCGCTTCTTCGAGGGCACCGCATGAAGTGCTTGCTACGACGAATGCTGAATGAACAAGAGTTTCTCTCTCCTTACGGGGTACGGGGATTGTCCAAATTCCACAAGGACCATCCCTACATCTTTCGAGCAGATCACGAGGAGCTAGTCGTCCGCTACACCCCTGGAAATTCGGACAGTGCCATGTTCGGGGGAAACTCGAACTGGAGAGGTCCTTTATGGTTTCCCGTCAACTACTTGATCATCGAGTCGCTCTACCGCTTTCACCACTACTACGGGGATGATTTCAAGGTCGAATGCCCGACCGGTAGCGGCAGCTTCCTCACGTTGGCAGATATCTCTCACGAATTGACGAGACGCCTCTGTTCAATCTTCAGACGCGACAAGAGTGGGTTGCGGCCAGTATTTGGGGGAAATAGCACTCTTCAGCATGATCCTCATTTCAGAGACCATCTGCTTTTCCACGAATATTTCCATGGGGAGAACGCCCAAGGGCTCGGTGCTAGTCATCAAACTGGCTGGACTGGTCTCATAGCCACGCTTCTCCGCCGGGCCCATGAGGAACTTTGACTCTGCTTCCAGCCTCCAACTCCGCATCTCCTGGACTATCCTCGTCCCCGAAGAAGCATAAAATCCGCAAAGGAGGCGGATCTGCCAAGTAGACTCCAAATTACTCTTACATAGAGACCAAAAAGGGAGTAAAGAACACCCCGTATCGGAAGATCTGACTGATCCTCTCTTTAGCGTACCTCTGCGGGTATGGGCGCTTCTGAATAGCCCAAGACGTGTTTGGGAGTGATATGTGACTCAAATTAATAGCTTTGGCGAGCCATCCTTCGGTGGTAGCCCTCTCAGGATGCCATCCACTTCGTGCCTCAGATGGTGCTCCACACGGCTCGAGGAGCAGTACATGGAGTCCTTGGCTGAATTCAAGCGAGGGGCGAAGCAGAGCCCACCACCAACACCCGAGGAGGTATTCAATCTCGTAGAGACGGGTAGGTGGGAAGCTGCCGTCCGAAGATTAGACTTCATCTTCTCGTACCGTTTACTCGACAAACGCTGGAGCGACTCTCATCCCGGGCAGTCGCTGCGGGCGTCCGAAAAGCTTTATGAAGCTGCAGAGCACCCGGAGAGTCTTCATCTTTCGGCTGCTGAGCATGCCGTCTCCCGAATGTTGTATATACTTGTCGCGGAGGAACATGATTCGTTCCACCCTAGTAAGAAGGCACTCGACCTCGTCAAGGAGTATGCGCAGGTACTCGACCGAAACCTCGATCCTCGCTTCAATAAAGGAGGGCGGTGGAGTTACCGGGTGTGGGGAGCTGCAAGCTTACTCTCCGCCGAAGCCAGCCTGCAGGAGGGACTACAGCCCTGTGGCATAGCGGTTCTCGAAGCTGCTCAAGCGAGAGGCATACCCCGCATCATGTTTCCCTCTCATCACGTTGTTGGAGGAGATGCTGTCGAACTCATCGCCGATTTTTGCTCACGAAACTACATCCTCAACGGCAATATCTCGTGCGATCGGGATATCTACGACATGTCGAACCCGGACATATTTCTTCTCTCCAAAGGTTCTCCCTACAATTGGAAGAGACCGATAAAAGCCCTTTCCGAGCTTGCAGCCGGTCGCTCCGGAGATATTCTCATCGTCGAAGATGAGCTTCACTCTTATGACCACGAAGGCCAACCTCTCGACATTGAGGCGTTCATAACTGCCGCTTATGAGGGGCAGGCCACTCTGCGATTCGCTCGTGATTATCGCGAAGCGCTGGATATCATGGAGTCGCATTCGATCGCTGCCGTAGGCTCAGACCTCTACATCCCTGAAAAGACCGGCACGTGCGCTCGAGGAGATCTGAACGAGTTGGGCCAGAAAAGTCTCGGCAATCGACTCGTACACCGAATACTCGATGAGTTTCTGTCGGAAAGCTTGGTCGAGGTCCTCCTTATGGAGGCACGTCGCATGGAGATGAATATCTACCAGCAGATGCGCTCGGAGCTGCCCAAGCTTATCGCACTGTAGCTCAGAAAATCAGAGTACTCGGCCCGTTAGCAACAATACCGCTATCGAGAAATACAAAACCAGTCCGGCGACATCTACAAGTGTAGCCACAAATGGCGCTGACGAAGTTGCTGGATCAAGCCGACATGCTTTGAGGAGGAAGGGCAGCATCGCCCCTGCTGTACATCCGAGGGCTACGACACCAACGAGTGAGAAACAGACCGTACACGCGATCAAGAAAAAATGGGGCCCGTACACCGGCGAAAACTGGGACCATATGATCACTCTCAAAAATCCAACGAGACCGAGAATAGAACCGAGAGCAACACCTGTAAGTAATTCCCGGCGCAAAACCTTCGTCCAGTCCTTGAGTCGTATCTCACCCACAGCAAGCGCGCGAATTACCAAAGTAGACGCCTGACTTCCCGAATTACCCCCACTCGAGATGATCAGCGGAACAAAGAGTGCCAGAATAACAGCGCGCTGAATTGCATCTTCGAAGAACCCCATGGCCGATGCCGTCAGCATCTCCCCCACGAAGAGCACAACAAGCCAATTTGCGCGCTTTCGAATCAACGTCGACACCGGTGTCTTGATGTACGGATCTTCGAGCGCCTCGCTTCCTCCGAGTTTTTGTATATCCTCGGTAACTTCCTCCTCTTGTACATCGAGGATGTCGTCGACGGTGACGATCCCGAGGAGCACCCCTGTCGAATCGGTTACAGGCAGTGTCGAGCGGTCGTATTTCCGAAAGAGTTCGACTGCTACCTCCTGATCGCTCGTAGCGTCGAGCGCTTCGAAGGAGAAGTTCATGAGCGAGGCGACATCGTCTTCAGGCGAAGCGAGAAGGATTTGTCGGATCGCTATCTCGTCGACCAACTTTCCGTACTCATCCACGACGTATAATGTGTCAATTGAGGCGCTCTCTGCGCCGTTGGCGCGAACATGATCAAGCACCTCACGGACCTTCCAATCCTGCCGAATAGTGAGGTAGTCGGGAGACATGAGCCTTCCCACACTTCCTTCCGGGTATCCGAGAAGTGAGAGCGCAACATCACGTTCCTCCTTGGACAAGAGGGCCAAAAGCTGCTTGGCTGCCTCTGCGGGAATCTCTTCGAGAAGAGCTGTTCGATCGTCAGCGGCCATTTCGTTCAGGAGTCGCGCAGTCTGCTTGTCTCCAAGGCCACTCAAGATGTTCTCTTGTAAGTCTACATCGAGCTCCGCGAAGATCTCTGCGGCCTTGTCACGAGGAAGGATCCGGAAGATGAGCACTCGCTGCTCGTCAGAGAGACCTTGAAAGAGCTCGGATACCTCGACCGGAGCGACATCGAGCACCGCATCGCGCACGGCGTGCAGATCGCGGTCGTCTATCAGCTTTTTGACGTGCTCTAAGGATATCATGATACCGCTGTTGGCAGACTGCCTAAGTATGGGAAGCGATCGTCGCTAGAATTTCTCGCAGTGTATCAACTATCATGAAGTGTCCACCACCCTCTACCTTACGAAAGATGGATCCGGGGATGTTCTCCGCCAGCGCCTCCCCCATGCTGATCGGCACATACGTATCTGCATCACCGTGCCACACGAAGGTTGGGGTTCGAACCCGTCCAGTAAGATGTCGCCAATCCGAGATGAGGAGTTCAAAATCAGTGACGGCTCCCCGAACTCCCTGCTTGAGGCCCTCACGAATGGCAAGAGACATGATCTTTGCTACCTCGGGCCGACGGCATATCCGCAGGTCCGGCTTAGGAAGCAGTGCTCGGAACCAGAGCTGCGCCACTATCGGATTGCTTCGCCACAGGGTGGCTATCGTAGCGATAGTACCTCTTCCCAAGACCGGTGTTGCCCTACCGAGCCTGAGCAGCACCTTGTTTGCGAGGTTCATACCTTCCAGGGCTTTGGGATAGTACGTGGGAGCTACGCCACTGACTACCGAAAGCGAGGTCACCCGTTCCATCAGTTCGCCTGCGGCTGCGATGGCGGTCGGCGCACCGCCTGACACCCCAAGCACCGCGAATCTCTGAATGCCGAGGTGGTCAGCGACGAGCGCGACATCGAGAGCCCAATCCTCCAACCGACGCTCGCGATACCAGTCAGAACCGCCGAAGCCTGGACGGTCAAGAGCCACAATCGTCAAGCCGAGATCCCGTCCGACACTGTTAGCTATCATGGCTTCAAGCCGCGAGGCCGGAAAGCCATGGCTGTAGAAGACCACTCGCTCGAAGGTCGGAGCTCCGACCACCCTCGCATGGACTACTCGTCCATCTAGGTGCCGAACCACACACTCATGTTGCTTCAATTCATCGCAGCTCACGGTAGCGCTCGTATGCCATAGATCTGTATTGGTCGACCATGCGGTGAGTATTGAAGAACGAGCCGTTGGTCACAATAGCATGCTGCATAACCCGCGCGTATTCTCCGGGAGCACGGAAGAACATAGGTAGCACTCGCTCCTCGAGCGCACGATACAAGGCGTCTGCGTCCGCATTATCCTGATCACTGGGGACTGAACCTCCTTCGTTGAGCGCGCTCTTGACCATCCATCCATTGATCCCATCCAATCCGCCCTCGAGCCACCAGCCATCGGCGATACTCAAGCTCGGGACTCCATTCAAGGCGCACTTCATACCGCTCGTACCAGATGCTTCCAGTGGTGCCCGAGGAGTATTCAACCATAGGTCTACCCCCGCACATATGATTGATGCGAGTTCCACGTCGTAGTTTGGAAGGAACGCCACGCGTACGAGGTCCCCTAATGAGGCCCCTACTTCGTTGATGCTACGGATGAGGTGCTTTCCAGGCTCGTCGTGGGGATGAGCCTTTCCAGCAAATAAAAGATTTATCGGCCCGAAGGTCTCGGCGATTCGCCGTAGGCGGGCCGGATCGCGAAATATGAGCAAAGGCCTCTTGTATTCGGTTGCTCGCCTCGCAAATCCGATCAAGATACCTGCGCCCCCGAACGGCACACCGAACCTCCGCTGGATAGTATCGAGTAGGATCTTTCGCGCCTCGACATGCGCATCCTGAATCTCATCGGTAGAGAGTATCGCTGCGTGGCGCAACTGTTCACCACGAACCCTCCATCCGGGGATGTGCCTATCGAAAAGTCGTGCAAACGGGTCAGACATCCAACGAACAGGGTGCACACCGTTCGTAATTGCTATCACATCCCCCTCTGGAAACATCCTTTGGGTAACCTCTCTGTGCTTTGCCGACACTGCATTGACGGTACCCGCGAAACGCAGTGCAAATCGCGTCATGTTCAGATGGTTGTGATCGAGTACAGGCAGCACCCGCCGGAGATGCTGAGGAGAAAGTATCTGCTCGAGAATCTGTTGCGGAAAAACATCGTGTCCTGCCGGAACAGGCGTATGTGTCGTGAAGACTACTCGACGTCTAACCGCATCGAATTCGCTCCCGTCAACGGAACTCTCCGGCAACAGGTCGCAGAGCAGAAACGCTGCGTGTCCCTCGTTCATGTGGTACGTGAGATCGTCGCGATAGCCCAGAGCTTTCAGGATACGCACCCCACCTATGCCAAGGATCAGCTCTTGCTGGATCCTGTGGGCAGCATCTCCAGAGTAAAGCGCGTGAGTGATCGACCTATCTTCTGGTCTATTTTCAGGAATGTCCGTGTCGAGAAAGAATATCGACACGGTGTGGCCCGTCACCCCTGTCTCGACCCGTTTCCACGCACGTACTGCGACCACTCGATCCCGTAGAGGAACTTCCACGACCGGAGCACACGCCGAAAGCATCAACTCCGGCTCCCAGCATTCGGGGGCTTCACTTTGGTCACCACTCGAGGTAAGGCTCTGGCGGACATAACCCTTCCTGTAAAGAAGAGTTACTCCGACCATAGGCACCCCGAGATCTGCAGCGGCTTTGAGGGTATCACCCGCCAAAACTCCGAGCCCCCCAGAGTAGGTCGGGATTGCGCGGTCAATCCCTATTTCCATTGAGAAGTATGCTACCGTCATCGTCAGTACGTTACTATTTCAACCAGCCCAAATCGCAAGCAGAAGCCTTTTATTACTGCATCCCCCCGACCTGGGTTCGAGGAGTGTAGCGTAGTCGACATTACGTCGCATCCCCTCCTAGCTGCCCACCAATACCGAAGTGGTCCTCATTCACCGACAATCATGCTACTGTCACCTGCATGAGACCGATCGTCGTCATAACGGCTTTGATGTCGGAAGCTGCCCCCCTTGTCGAAAGGTGGGGGCTGAAGCTGGTTCGAAATACTCCCTTATTGGAGCGGTTCCAAACCTTTTCCCGAGATGGAAAATACCTTGCCGTTTCGGGCATAGGCAAACTCAGGTCAGCAACAGCAACCTCAGTTCTCACTGCGACGCTTGGGCCAGAGACCGAGCCGCTGTTGGTAAATATCGGTTTGGCAGGCGCCTCGCCAACTCACGCCCAGCGTGGCGAGCTATTCGTCATCAACAAGGTGCGTGACGTCACGACCAACACACGATTCTATCCTGACATCCTTGTGCGGCACTCCTTACGGGAATCCCCTCTCGACACCTACGATCATCCTGTTACCACACCACCGACTGAGCCGGTTCTTGTAGACATGGAAGCTGCTGGCTTCATGCAAGCGGCAACAAGCCTTCTTGCTCCAAGCTCAGTGCTGGCATTAAAAATCGTATCGGATGGCTGCAGTGGCGAACGGGTAACTCCGTCCGACGCAACATCTCTCATGGAGGCTCGACTCGACGAGATAGATCGGGTGATCGCAGGGTATTGTGCAGAGTTGAAGTCTGCTCCGAGCCTAAACTCCGAAGAGCTATCGAGCCTCGAGCAACTGACGATCGCAGCTCGTTTTTCGCAGAGTCAGCGCTTAGAGCTTACGCGAACATTGGTCGCTTTCAAGGCGCGCGGAGGCGCCGTTTCTGACATCCTCACGTCCTGTGCGGGACGAGAGGTAGCTGCTAAGCATGCCCGTCGTACGCTGTTCGACGAGCTCATGGATCGACTGCGTGGAGCAACGCTGCCATGAGCGTTCTTCCCCACTTCTCTCATCTCTACATAGAAGAAGATGCATGGCAGTATCCGATGACTCGTGAAACGGTCGAACGCTTTCCGCGCGCTACCACGATCCCGATCAAGAATTACAAAGAGGTCTTCAATCGTCCCCGCCAGCGGTGGGATCATCAGAGGCAATCCCTCAAGGTAATCCTCGCTGTGCGAAAGGATGCGTTTTTGTATCCAGGAAGCTCGTTCGTTCCCAATTTCGATCACGACCGATTTTTCTACACGACTCCGATCATAAATTGCATCTACGGTTGTGAATACTGTTACCTGCAAGGGATGTTTCCCACTGCAAATATGGTTGTTTTCGTGAACAGCGGTGACTTCCTTTCGACCGCCCATTCTCAGTTAGCTGGGGGACCTGCTTATCTGTGTATCTCGTATGACACGGACCTTCTAGCCTTGGAGGACCTATTCCGCTATTCGGAGCCGTGGATTGAATTCGCACACGGAAATCCACACATTACCGTTGAACTTCGCACCAAGAGTTCGAATTTTCGCGCCATCTCGCACCTGAAGCCGCCAGCTAACTTCATCTTGGCGTGGACCCTCTCTCCTGATGATGTCGTTACCCGATTCGAACACCGTACCCCTACCCTGGAGGCTCGCTGTCGCTCGATACGAGAAGCACAGGCGCGCGGATGGCGGGTGCGCCTGTGTTTTGATCCTCTGCTCTTGGTGCGTGACTGGCAAGCTTCCTACAGCGGGATGATAGAGCAGGTCGCAAGGCTCGTAGATATGCACTTAGTCAACGACATCTCAATCGGGGTCTTCCGCATCAACGGTACCTATCTGAGGAATATGCAGGAACGAAACCCCTCATCGGGGTTGTTGGCGTATCCATTTGTGGTCAAAAATGGGAGCGCTTGCTACGCCGATGCAGATCGAAGTGAGCTCCAAGCTCTCATCGTTGAATGTTTACGTCAGCACATCTCCGAGGATAAGATACAACTCGTCCCTCACCAGTAGGTTAGAACCATGACACCGATACTCGAAGTTCAAGATCTCGTGTACGAATACCCGAGCAAACGTGCGCTCCACGGAATATCTTTCAGTGTAGAGTCGGGTAGTGTCGTGGCATTAGTTGGCCCAAACGGGGCCGGCAAGACCACCCTTCTACGCTGCCTAGCCGCTCTGGATAGCCCATTCTCAGGCACAGTACGGATCGCCGGTATCGACACTCAGAGCGATCCCCGAGCCGTTCATCAGCAGGTCGCATATCTCGCGGATTTTTATGGTCTCTACGATGGACTTACCGTCAGGCAGTCCCTCCTCCACATGGCGGCCATTCACGGAGTGAACAGAAAGAGAATAGATGCGGTCGTCGAGGAGCTCTCCACTGAGCTGGATCTCACAAAACTGCAATCTTCCAAAGCGTCCGAGCTCTCTCGTGGGCAGCGGCAGAGGCTCGCGATAGCGATGGCGATTATCCACAAACCCCCTGTTTTGTTACTCGATGAACCTGCCGCTGGTCTCGACCCTGAGGCTCGCCACTCGTTATCGCAGCTCATTTCGGCGTTCCGTGCTCGTGGGATGACTCTCGTAGTATCTTCACACATTCTCTCTGAACTCGAAGACTACTCCACAGAGATGCTTACGATTCAAAACGGGAGGATCGTAGGCCACGGAGCCCTTCGTGATCTCACTACCGAGCTGCCACGCCGCATAGTGCGAGTGAAGTGCTTGGGATCTCAGACAGACGTTGTGGCGGGATTACGCGAAATCAGCGCGATAAGTGAAATATCGACCGGTGGTGGAGACATCTCATTCGTCCTGGAGGGCGGCCCACAGATTCATCATGAGGTGCTCAAAGCGGTAGTGGAAAAAAATTTGGGGATCTACAGCTTTAGCGTTGAGGAGCTCTCCTTGCAGGAGATTTACCTAACTCAGATCAAAGGCACGGACAAAATCTAGCGAGAATACGTATGAACCCTGAACTGCGACGAAATCTTTGGTTGGAATTCTCACTTCAAAGAGTACTTACAACCGTAGCTGTGCTTGGCGTTCTCTTCCTCTTTACCTATGTCCTCGATTTGCAGTTTTCGAGGGGGCACTTGCGTACTACCGAGTGGGTCGCTGTCTTGGTTGGATGTATCTCTCTCGTATTTTTTGGAATGAGAGGTGCCGGATCCGCCGTCTCTTCAGAGATTCAGGAGCGCACCTGGGATTTTCAAAGGACATCCTCTCTAGGCGCGTGGAGTATGACGTGGGGCAAACTACTCGGAAGCACGAGCTACGCTCTTTTCGGTATATCTATATGCTCTGCCGTCATGCTCGTCGCATCATCGCTGGATCTCGGCCTGTCAAAGGCGAGTAAACTACTCCTGATGTACCTCGCCTTTGCAGCTTTCGCGTTAGGGTTCTCCTTCGTTTCAGGGTTGTCCTCGATAGCGAAGGGGTCGACCAGCCGTCGCTCCGGTGGAGCTTTTACCAGTATTTGTGGGGTGCTTTTCGTAATAGCGATGGGAGGCGCGGTTAGCCAGTTCAGGCGAGACATAAATTCTGACGTTTACTGGGGCGGTTTCATCTTCGGTAGTTATGAATTTCTAGTTGCATCGCTACTGATATTCTTCGCGTGGTCACTCATCGGCGCCTATCGTTTGATGCGCATCGAGCTGCAGTTCTCATCAGCCCCATGGGTGTGGACACTCTTCGTGCTATTTGTGATGGTTTATTTCAGCGGTTTTGAGCCTTCTCATACCTTGGGAGTAGTCACAGGCTCAACTCTATTCGGAATTAAAGTTAAGCTGGCTACCTCATCGATAGTAGCCCTAGGACTTCTTTACTTTACAGTCCTCAACGAATCGAAATCGGTAGTGGACCTGCGACGACTCCGAGCAGCACTCGCCGCTCACGACTACCGTCATGCGCTTAAGTTGGTTCCGCGATGGTTCGTTACCTTACTACTATATTGCTTAGCCTCCCTCATACTTGCAGTGCTAGCGCTTCAAGACACGTCAGATCCAGACGATGGGGTTGCGCTCATGCATCTCGGAGCATTACTGCTCTTCGCGCTTCGAGATATCGGGATAGTTTTATTCGTGGGATACGGTCCACGCGGCCGAAGACGTCCGGAGAATTTTGCCTTATTGGTTATCCTCCTACTCTACACCATCGTTCCAGGGATCCTCGGCATGCTCACTGGTGGGCGAAGCCACTTCATCTTTTATCCATTCTCGTCGGCTCTGCTTTCGGCGTCCATCCTCGCTCCGCTGGTGCAGGCTGCTTTTGTGTGGTGGGCAGTAACTATGCGCGTCAAGCGGGAGCTTGTGCGTTGAGCTAACGTCTCGGAGGAAGAGCTATGTCCCGTCGCTTGGCACTAATTACCGGCACGACCTCTGGTATAGGAGAGGCGATTGCACGGCGCTTGCTAACCACCAATTTTAGGGTAATCGGTATCAGTCGTAGACCGGGAACGATTGAACACGACGCGTACGAACATCTGCAGGTAGACCTCGCCGACTCCGCAGCACTTACGCTCGCAGCCGAGAAGATTCTAGAGCGGAAGAACCCGCTCGATGTCTTAATCAACAACGCCGGGGTGGGACATTTTGCCCCCCACGAGGAGCTATCTTGCACACATATCGAAGAGATGGTGCGAATTAATCTCCTGGCTCCGATGTTGCTTTCGAAGCTGTGTTTGCGTGCAATCAAGAGCTCGCGCGGATGGATTATCAATATATCCTCGTTCTCGGCTCACGAGCGGAGCTCTTTCGGTGCCGCCTATGCTGCGACGAAGGCCGGCATCAAGCATTTCAGTGATTCATTGTTCGAAGAGGTGCGCAAAAGTGGAGCAAAGGTCGTCACGATCTCGCCAGATATCACCCGTACTCCCTTCTACGATGACTTGAGCTTCGCCCCCGAGGATGATCCGGCTGCAGCAGTACAACCCGAAGACGTCGCGGAAACTGTTCTACATGTTCTTTCGCAGCGGGAAGGCAGCATTATATCGGAGGTGGTGATTCGGCCACAGCGTTTATTGTTGCAGAAGCGCAAACGAACAGCCAGCTAGTGTTCAGAGACTGCAACGCTTGCATAACGGGCGACATTCTCGTCGACGGCCATTTTCTCCACGGAATGCTAACCATGCCGCCTTCAGTAAGCAACTTAACTTTTTCGCGGTCGAATATCTCGTTTATGTAACGCGGAGGCGCGGAAAACGCGGAGAACACAGACGAAGATTGATGATATTACCGACCAGATTAATGCTTCGGCCTCCTGGTCGGGAGCTCCGTCATTGTGGAGCTACAGTCAGCGGCGCACCTAACAATGATCCATCGGATGCAGCTCCTCATCTATTGGGGCTCCCCCGAAAGCAGATCGGACTACTCTTGAACTTCAATGCCCTGCCCCCTAACAAGTCGAGTCGTACGAGCCGTTACCCGATACGAAGGAACGGCGCGCTCCAAACCGGGAATTTGCTAGCGCGCCAGCTCAAACTGGATCGCCTCTCTCCTATCTCCATTCGAACGGACTTCAATCAAAAGCATTTCGCAATTACTCCTGAGAGCAGGAGCAATATCGACCGAGATAGTGTCGTGACCGCTGACCTCTACTATCGAGAAATCGCTGCGACTTGCCCTCGAGTCACACTGGCCCGAGACCACGACCGCACTTGTCGCCGTATTAACATCGCTCGTCGAGACCTCTACCTGCACCTCACACGCTGACGACACATCAGCTACGGCCGTTGCATCGACAGAAAGCGGAGTGAAGGTCAGGTCTGGACATGAGCTCCCGACGATTCGCGCCTCGACCTGAGAAGCGAGTGAGCTTTGATTGCTTGATGAGTCCACCGCAACAGATGCGAATACGGCGCTACTCTCCGATATCGATCGTTGAACGGCGACTGGCGTCGTTCCCTCAAGGGAGATGTCCAGGGATGTCTCCGATGACGGCAACGTCATCTCGAAGCGTCCCGCGCTATCCGTGCTCGAAGCCACCAAAATCTCACCCGAGGGTGCCGAAGAAACCGTCATCGCCGTATTAGACACACTGGCACCATTTTGATCCTGAGCCGAACCATTGAGCTTTACTACTGTCGGCGAAGTACCCGTGGTACCACCACCACAGGCGAGCAACGCCAGCGACAAAGCCGTGGAGATCACTATACGATTGATCAAGGCGAACATGGCTTTCGACCCCTCTTCTTCGGTTTAATAATTTTGGGAGGTTGCTGCTCCTCCGAGCATGCAAATGTAGTAATCGCAACCCGAGTTCGTTCTCCCTGCTCGGTCGATGTCGGAGTTATGTCTCTATCCAATTTCGAGAGGTACGCTCGCATCACTGCGTGAAACTCAGCACCACGCTCCTTCAGCCATTTCTTTACTCGGGGTAGTTCGACCGAACTGATGTTGTCATAGACGGTACGAAGGTGCAAATGGGCGCCATCTTTTCCGCTGACGATATTACCCTCGATCGTAGTTGCGAGGTCGATGACATCTGCACTCAAGAGATCGCAAGCCCGCTGCATATCCGGCTCCGGGGTGTAGTCGACGACCTTGAGCTCTACGAGATTCCCCTTGTACTCTATAAATCCAAGCCGCTCGAGCTCAAACAGCAATGGATAATGACTTCCCTCTTTGGTTATCGATTCAACAAGCTTAGCAAACTGACTAGCTGTCCCTTCGTAGGTGAGGAGCTTTGGCTTACCAGAAGCATCTTGGTATCGTTTGGCTTGCGACCACAACCCGATCACCCGCGTGAGCACATCGTGCTTATCCTGCCCGCGCGACTCTCCCCGCATCAGCCGCGCGACCTCCGTTCGATGCAATCCGGTCGTAACGCTGACCTTACTCACACTCGCGGTGTTTGACGACGCCTTGATAAGCCCCTGCGCCTCCTCTACCAAAACCTCTCGAAACAATTGCTCAAACTCTCGTAACCGTACCCCGCGATCGAGACACAATCGTGCTATTGGCCGGAGGAGAGCCTTGATAATTGCAGAAGGATTTGGCTTCGAGGAAGCAACCATATGATTATATTATCTGTTTTTAAATGCTGTGTCAATTTTACAATAAAGTCTTGATCATAGCATAAAATCTCGTATGATTGATGTAAATACTTTACAGTAATAAGCGGTGCGGGCCTTAGCTCCGCTCTAAGATGATGAGGAGAGAGAATGAGAAACTATTCGAAAAGCTTTTTAATCGGGCTTCTAGCAACTACCACCGCTCTATTGGGATGTGGTGGAAACGGCAACGATGAGGCTCGCGTACGCGTATTCCACGCGTCTCCAGATGCCCCGAACGTTGATGTGTTAGTGGACGGTGGCCGGGTTCTTGAGAACGTACCCTACACGGTATCATCTGGGTTTCTGCATGTTGATGCTGGGGAGCGTCGCTTTCAGATACAGGTTACTGGAACTGACATCACGGCCATCGATGCGACAGTTCCATTGGAGGGAGACAAAGATTATGTAGTTATCGCCTCTAATCTGGTTGCAAAGATCGCTCCG
The DNA here is from genome assembly GCA_044351885.1 of Bdellovibrionota bacterium. Lineage (GTDB taxonomy): Bacteria > Bdellovibrionota_C > UBA2361 > UBA2361 > OMII01 > OMII01. Next base: position 16,235 of record JBILEW010000035.1, on the reverse strand, counting down.
ATCGTCACCACGGCAGACCGTAGCGCTCCACCCGCTGGACAAGTTAGAGTGCGAGTTTTCCACGGGGCCCCAAGCGCGCCCGCAGTCGACGTATACGTTACTGCACCGGGTGCCAACATAAACGCTGCAGAACCGGTGCTATCCAACGTACCATTCGGCGCAATCTCGGACTACCTGACAGTACCGGCAGGATCTTACGATGTGAAGGTCACCGTTGCTGGAACAAAGACGGTAGCGATCCGAGCTGACTCTCTTCAGCTAGATTCAGGCCTCGTCGGTATGGTTGCCGCGCTCGATGCCAAAGGTGGAGGAGCACCCTTTTCGCTCGCTGTTTTGGACGAGCGCTAATACTCTCCAATCTACCAAAGAAGGGGGAGGTGTGGGAACAAGGTCCCACACCTCCTGCGGACAACACAGACGAAGAGGCATTTAGGGAGCCTCTGAATGAGTCTCTGTGTTTTGCTGGGGATTAGTGGTGATTTGACGGCTGACGCTGACGAATTACGTCGGCGTCGGACGACAAACGGTAGACGTCGACGTCTACCGTCCATCGTTTGAGGTCTGTGGGGCTACGCCAAAGTGCGATATCGAGGAATCTTAATTAGTCTTCGTTCAAGGTCGCTTCACTAGCCTTCTTGTGCAATGCCTCCCTTGTTACCCACTCTAAACTCGGAAAGTCCTTAATGTCGAAATAAAGCCGTGTCGATTGATTCCTCGACTCGTACTGCGCGAGGGCTCAAGGTGATGGTTTCCGCACAATCATTCGAGATAACCTCTTTACGCACGGTGCCAGGGTAATCGAAGATATAGGAAGTTTTCGGCTCAAGAACACATAACGGCATGGGCACATACTAAGCTCAAGCGAAACTTTTTTGGCTGCCCGATCAGTCCGATTCAAGGAAATTAGCACAAACTATCATCTGACTATGCAAACGGCTCCGTTCCAGAGAGTGTATGCACGGCGACTGGCTTCGCCGGCTATTTGGCTCGTCGTACTAGCATCAGTGCTCGCTGTAATACCGCAATCGCCGATCCTTGGACCGTTTCTGCTCGTTAGTGAAGTAGCCCGCAGTTTTCCAGTGCTTTTGCTCGCTTTATGGATCGTAGGGCTCGTGATTTCTGCTCTCACTTGGAAAACAAATACCATCAGGGCCACGATACTCGTGATTGTTTTAGGGCCATGTTCAGCAATCTATACCTCTCGAATATGGACATTTCTTCCTCCTCTCGCTACTCAACGAGCTGAGACACCAGCAACAACGACTCTGATCGACATTGCCGTAGTTAATGTCGAGTTGGGAGGGACAAGTCCTCGACAACTTCGAGCGACGCTACCTGCAAGGCTTCCGGATATCCTGGTAGTTTCCGAGGTGACCTCAGATTGGATTAATCAAGCCGAGTTCACCTCTGAGTACCAATTCAAGGTCGAGGCACCCGGGAAGAGCGCCGAGGGCACGGCGGTGTTCTCGCGCTTTCCGCTCGAGGGGACAAAAGAGATCTCCCCTGGTTTCTTCAAGACCCTTGGCCTGACTGTTCGGTTGACGGAGCATACGATCCTCCACTTGGTTGCTTTGCATGCTCCTCCACCTCAAGTCGATCTCTCACTCGAATTTCGGCGTGCATACTTCAATCTGCTTGATACCTATGTATCCTCGTTGCCTACTCCCGACGCGGTGCTGCTTGCCGGTGACTTCAATACCACCCCTGCTTCAGACAGCTACCGAACATTCGTCTCCCGGCACAGCCTCAGGAACGTCGCGGAGGGTCGTGGATTGCCGAACACGTGGTCTCTTCAATTCTGTCCCTCGGTGGGAGCATACATCGACCAGATCCTGCATCGTGGCGCCGTTGAAGTGGTTGACCTACGAGCGCTCGACGACTTCGGTTCCGATCATCGGCCACTACTTGCTACCCTTCGAATTTCGGCTCGCTAAATTGGGGCTAATGAATCAATTAGTCTAGCGGTGTAGGCTCAGGAGGAGTAGCTTCTTCCGGCATAATAAGGCGTACTTGTTGGGTAGAGGCATGAATCAGCCACCTCTAGGATTTCGGTACCACATCGATCGGATCACTCGTGACGAGGTAATCGGGTGGGCCATAGAGCGCGAGGGCATGGTCGCCGTGACAATTGAGGTGAATGGCTTCTCTGTAGGAAACGCCAAGCTCGGGTATGCCCGTCCCGACATCGAAGGCGGATTCCCCGATTATTCCAACGCCGCCAACTCCGGTTTCGTGTATCTGTTCGACGATAAGGACTTTTTGCACGTCGTGGGAAGTCACGCTGAAATTCGCGTTATCTTTACCACAAAATCAGGGGCAACCTATAGCGATAGCCTCTCGCTTCCGAGGAATAGAACAACGGAGTCTCCTGACACCGGATCCCTGCGAAGCTATCCGCTTCCCTTGTCGCTTGTTCAGAGTATCGTGAACATATCCGCCGACACGAGCCTCCTCACGCAGGAATGGGACGAACGAGGGGAACAGGAAGCCGTCGAGCGGCTCACATTTCTCTTGAAACACGCCTCTCGTCGCGAATGCGCCGTATTTAGTTATTTTTCCTTCCTCAACCGCATTCATGCAGCCATCAGATTTGCGCAACGACACTTCACGGTGTGGAATAGATATTCTGGAAAAGACGCCCGTAACATCGCCTCCTCGCATGCAGAGATGATGACTATAGGACATCATCTCTTTAATCTTGCCTCCTATGGGGAGAGAGGGCCTCTGCTAGAGTTTGGCTCGTTCAAGGGTTTCAGTACAGCGTGCCTCAGTCATGCGTGCGCAGCCCTCGATTGGTCAATGCTGGTGTTCGACTCATTCTGCGGATTACCGGCCAGTCAGTCCCTCTGCTACTCGGAAGGCGATTTCGCAGGCCACTACGAAGAGGTCCTTTCCAACGTACGAGCGTTTGGTGCACCACAAGCGGTCACGTTTTATGAAGGATTCTTCTCGGACTCTGTCGCGAAAGTAGATCTCGATACTGTCTCTTGTATCTGGATGGATGTCGATTTAGAGAGCTCGAGCAGAGACGCCATGGCTGTACTCGATAAGCTTTCACCGCGGGGATGTGTATTTTCCCACGAGTGTCTGCCCGGCTTCTTCCGAAAAGATAACTCGATTTGCGCCGAGCGAAGCCCCGACAACGTGCTGCCCCCTATCGTCGATGCCTTTGGACGAGCTGGCATAACGCCCCGTGGAGAATTACTCGTATCAACACTTGGCGTAATTCAACGGCCAGATAGTGTTCCCGTGCTACGCTCAGCATCAGTAGTGACCTTAGCGCAGTTGGCCCATGAGGGGTGCTGAATTCATGACGACCGAAGAAAAGGACTAGAGAGGTGTTGATGCGCTTCCCTCACAAGTCTTTCTACCCTCGGAGAGCATAGGTGTAGTGCGCACTATCAGAGAATCGATGTCGAGCGGTTTCTGCAAGACCGATTCCATATATCGGGCTACATGATATCGGACAGTAGTGCGTCACAAAACTCTTACGAGTAACACCCTTACTAACGTAGCTGCTACCGCCGTGCACGAGATCCGCGCTCCACAGAAGAACATCCCCTTTCTTTGCCAGAAACCGCTCTCGCGCCAGTCCGCGTTGTGCACAACGACTGTGAAGGGAGTCGACGTAGGCTCTGTACTCATTGGAGCCTACCGGCATCCACTTCGAACTACCTTCAAACAGGTAATCCTCTAAACGATGACTGCCCACATAAAACTCCAGCTCACCTGAGTCAGGAGAGATATCCTCCAACGCAACCCAAGAAGCCACTAATTCCATCGGAGACGAGATCTTCACGAAAGCGCTATCCTGGTGCATCTCCTGCCGAGAGCCCCATCTGAAATAGAGCGTCTGTGTGGCGAGTGCGGGCCTCTCGAACAGAAGCGTCAGAAACCGCTCAATCTTTTTCGAGAATATTATCTGCCGCGCAGCATCGCTTACTCCGTGAAGATCAAGGAGCTTGACCGCCCTCTCCTTGAAGTCAGCACCCGCGACCTGCTCCGTTCGAATCCCATTTTCCCAATACTCGACTAGGCATCGGTACGAAGAGGTTCCTGCCCATATATGCTCGACCTCGAGATCCAACGCATCAATGACCTCGTGGGGGATCGCATTTGGAATAATCACGAAACCATCCCGCACCCACGAGCTCAAGAGATCGCTCTCCTCATCCGAAATCCAGCCGAGGGCTCGCTTTCCTGCAATGAGCTCCTCCGCTTTTTCAAGGTCGGTCCATAATCCTCCGAACCGACTTTTATAGCCGACACCTCTTGCGAGCTCCGAGCTCTTCCTTGTTGCGGAGCATGTGCCAAGCTGAAGTGAGCGTGGACTGCCGAAGAGATCCTCACCTGTTTCGCGATATATGACCCTCAGAGTTCGAGCAGCTCCATCGAGTACGCTCTGTGGCAATTCAAATCGAAAAGCGCAACACCCGTCGCCTTTGCTCTGCCGTTCGAGGTCTGCGCGATACCCCTCAGCAATACCAGAAGTGATTCGCTCCCCGTCTACCAAGACCTCTACTTGGACGCGCTCCGATGGACTCGTCGGGTTATAGGCCCATCCATAGACGAACCCGTCCTCAACCGCATCGAGAAAGCCCTCCAATTTAGGCACACTGTGAGAGATACGCCGCTCTTCGTTCATCTCTGTAGTCCTCCTCCCCGTCCCGTCTCTCGGATGCTACTAAAGGATCCTCATTTACGCGAGAAAAAGGCGTCGTGGTCTACGCTTGGCCACTCAGGTTCTTTCATCTTTACCTTAACCGGGGCAGCTTTGTTCGAAAGGGTAAAAACGCGAGAGCATGCCCGTTACTTGGGGATGCGAGGTGTTTTCTATTTTCGCTAAAATCTGGCGCTACGCCAGTTGGAGGAGACCCTAGAATGACTACGGGAATTCAGGAGCTTCACCAAGCTTCACCAGGTTCCGCCCATTACACCTATCTCTTAGCACGCGTGATGACAACCTTGACTACAGCTGAATACTGATCAGCGGAATCCTTTGCTCGGACGTAGAGCGAGACCTTCTTGCCCTTCTTCAAGCCGGACACCTTGCATGACCACTTCCCGTCAGAGAATTTGGTCGCCTTTTTAAATCCTGCCGTTGCACTCCTCTTGCTACACTGAACATCTGTCACCTTCTGATCGTCTTCAGCGCTCCCCTTTACAGTGGTACTAGCCGATTTCACTGTGCGCTTTAACCCACCGGTCACCGTCACAGTTGGCTTCTCGTCGCTCATGACACCGTACTGGAGATCATGAGGAGACCAGGAGCTATTTATAATCGATGCAATAAGAACCTTATTCTCAGGATTCTGCGGATTCAAGAACTCGAAACCGGCAGGCGACGACACCCCCTGATTGACAAAGCTGCCTTCAGGCACGGCGACTCCATCGATGTAGCCGCGCACATCTCCAGCAGTATCCTCGGTCAAGCCGAATTCAGAAAGTTTATCAATCGGAATTATAGCGGTGGTGGTCGCCGCGACACCCTGTTTGCCGTTTCCAGAGATCGAAAAAACGCCATCAGTATCTATCGACGGAATCTCAATGTCGAGCCAATGCAGGTCCGTCGCGAAGATCGTCCCGCCGAAGTCAGGAGCGAGCTCCTCCGTCACAATCAGCATACCAAAAGCAGCCCCCGCGTTGCCGCTGGCAGACTCAACAGGATCAGCGATTCGAGCCGTGATCATGAAGCTAGTTGAGCTGAGTGCGGTGAATACTATCGGCTGGTTCGGATCAGCAAGTAGTCCTACGAACTTCACTTTATCATCGGCCAGCTTGGTAAAACGCAACTTCACGATCTCTCCAGCTGGCAGCGAAGTTCCCGTGAGATCTGTCTGGGCTATAGTGGGCACCCCCGAGATGTCAGTGGTCTTCACAAACCCCATCAACAACCCGGCAGGGTTCGAGAACGAGCCTCCAATAGCAGGAACTGGCCCAGCAGCAACTCCGAAATCGCCGAAAGCAGTAAAGGGCGTATCACCGTTCCCGAAAGTCGAATTCGCGATGTCCCATCTGACCTCGGCTCCAGCAGATGGCGTTAAGAGGAAAAAACTCGCTATGAGCGCTACTAGAGTAATTCGCATCAGGCCTCACACACACGTGCAACGAGGAGACGCTAACAAACTCGATCCTCGGAAACAAGGAAAGAATGTCCACCTGGTTATTAGAAATTAAAACCTTGCCATCTTGCATTGCACTTAAAACCACGCGCTGGTGCCCAGAAATGCTTTTTACAGACCTCCTCTTGGGCACAAAGGTGTTTTTGATTCTTGAATATTTGGTTAAAGTACACGTAATGGCAGACGCGCAGAACAGCTCTCAGAAATACGCAGGTTTTTGCGACATCCTGGACGGGCACATCCTTCACGGATGGGCGATCGATCATTCTGAGCCGTCAATCCCAGTCACCGTCGAGATCTTTGCAAACAATGCGTATGCAGCAACGGTGGTAGCAAATCAGTACCGCGAGGATCTTCGGACCTTCGGCCATGGGAATCATGCATTCAAGATCGAGCTCCCACCCGAATGCTTCGAGCGTGGGCGTCCGGCGCTGTATGGACAGATCAAAGGAACGCTTTTTCGCCTGACCAACAGCGAGTCACTTTTTGCAAAGACCCCGGATCCTTGCCCTGATCGAGTTGATACGTTCAAGGTCGACGTATACAACTTCGATGCGGCGTTGACTTTTCTGAAGGGAAAGAACGTTCAGTACCTTCTCTTTGACCCGATCGACACCTGCAATGCGAAGTGCCTCTACTGTCCCAACCACCGAACAAACAAGCGGCTCTCCCCATCCCAGTTCGGATTCCTGATCCGGGAGAACATCCGCTCAATCGGAAATCTCCAGATCGGTTGCGGCCAGGAGCCTACGGCGCACAAGGAGCTCGGCGAATTTTTCAAGGAGATCTTCCATCTGCAGACGCGCCCTGCGCTCATTCAGATGATCACCAACGGAATGCTCTTGCATAAGCATGATCTCGCGAGCTTCCAGGCGGCAGGGCTCCATCACTTGCATGTTTCGATCGATTCGATTTCGGAGGATCTAACTCGGCGCCTGCGTCCCGGAACGAGCGTGGAGATGATCTCTGAAAATCTCGCGCGTGTGAGAACGGAGTGTCCAAACGTCGAGCTGGGTTTCTCGATCGTGGTGACCCGTGAGAGCATCTCCGGCGTCGAGGATCTGATTCACTTCGGACTACAACAAGGGGTCATGCGATTTGCTGTTCGTGAAGTCGTTGATCATTCTTGCGGAACCCCGCGCCAGGAAAACTTCGAACAGATCATCCGAAGCCTAGAGCTCGCGCCAGGTGAATTTTCCCAACTCCAGGAGCATCTGAAATCGGTTTTCCCTGACACACAGCTAGAATTCATCGACGCGCAGAAGAATCGCCTTACCAGACCGCGCACGGCTTGAATTACCAGGAAGCACCGGCAGCATTTTGATTAGCAAAGCTGACTACGGTATCATTGAGAAACTACCGAAGTGGCGAAAGTGCTCGGCCAACCCGACCTCTTTAAACTGGTCCGTAGCTCGAATGTGCGGGCGGAGAGCCTCACCTTCACTCACCAGCGCAAAACGCGTTGGTTCTTCCGGTAGGGTGTCGAGTACTTGCAACTATGACCAGTCAACACAGCGACAAAAGCAGACCAACGCGCGATGCAGGAGGCGACAACCGCTCTGTCGCTGACAGCACCAATTTCAAGGATATGGCGCCCGTGCCGAATCGCCGCCGGTTTCTTGAAGTGGCCGGTCTTGGGGTACTGGGAGGTCTGGTAGCGTACACCGGCTATATGCACTATGAGCGACGTGCCGCGCTTAATGCGGCACGGGAATCCTACGGAACTCTCGGCACTCCTCTTTTCCAGGCCAATCCTGACCTCTCGTACGGCAAATTATTGACCCCATACCAAAAGCTTCAGGAGAGCAGGAGTGCGGATCTTCCCAAAGAAGAGGCACAACAGTTCATGAAGGTATGCGAGGATGGGGAGAAGTTGGTCAAAAAATTAGCGCAGCGGCTTTCATCCGAAAATCCAAGTGATACGACTCAAGCCGTAGGAAACTCGCCCGACCTCCAGTCCGTGCAAGCAGTCACTAAGCTGCGCATATTTTGCACAGATGCTAGCACTAACCTGATGATCCGATCGATGCAGAGGCTCAACCTGGCCACAGATAGCGTACTACTGCAGTCGGCTCTCGATGAAGTCTCGCGGGAAAAAACGAGCGGTGATTATACCGAGAACGAAAGCGAGTATGGCTCCCCCGTGGCATTTGTGAGGAAGCTTACAAGAGAGATTACGGGGCGAGAACTTCCGGAGGATATAACCTTCTAAATTCGAGACATCGACAATCCCCACACCGTTGGACTGTCTCGCTTCGACCAACGTTTGGTTGTTAGTGAGAACATGAATTACACGATGCTTGCCTTGGTGCTTGCGCACGAGGTCGGTCACTTGATGGCTCAACACCAGGAGGATTTTCTGGGAAGCAATCCGCACAAAAGATCGCAGGAAGAGGTCTCCGACTGGGAAGAGGCGTGCGCGTACGCCTTTGAAGCGGTGGCGGCGGCATACATGATGGAGAGGTATCCAAAGCTCGAAAAAATGGCCAAATCATTCGAACTTGCCAACTACCTTGGGTTTCTCGATGAGTACTACTCTGGCCAGAACGCAACCGAATGCCATAGAAAAGGAATGGCTATCTTCGATGCAGCACACACAACCTTGGGCTCCCTCGCTGAAACGTACAACTTTCTGAGCTCTCATCGGCAGCTCACAGACGAGATGCAGGCAGTACTTAACGATAATCGCAGCGCTCAAAAGGCTCGTTGGGAAGACAACTTTGAAACCCCGCGGAAAAAACAGGTAGAGGCGAGAATTGCAAATATCGAAAAGCGCGTGAACGCTCTAGCAAGCGTTCACGGCATTTAGGGAAGCGAGGCAAATCAATCCAGCGTTGTTTTCAAGATGGACGACGGAACAGAACTAGTCGTGAGAAACACCATACAAGGGACTAATAGCGAAGTTTATATGTTCGATGGCAAGAAAAAGCCTCAGATAATCCGGGATATAGCCACGTTTGACGATGGAAAAGAGTTTCAGCGCTATTTCGGGGTTAAGAAGTAAGGGGACAACCGACCGATCCCAGATGCAGAAAGGAATCGGCCGGCCGCCTTTAATAATTCCCGATCGGTTTATTCGCGACACGGCTCCGGTCGTGTCGCGACTACCTGTTCATAACACGTTCATGGAGTGCTCTGTGTGCCTCCCTGATTAATCCCTCCGTTGTATCCCACGAGATACACGCGTCCGTGATCGACACGCCGTACTGGAGCGGAGCAGCACCAAGATCCTGCCGACCTTCATTCAAGTTGCTCTCGAGCATCCATCCGATGATCGGGGAATCGCAGTCAACTGCCTGGTGTAGAACATGTCTGAAGACGAGCGCCTGTCGAACGTGATCTTTGTTTGAGTTCCCGTGGCTACAATCAACGATGATATTTGGAACTAGCCCATGCTTGTGCATCAAGTTTGCTGCAGCAGTAATGCTGTCGGTATCGTAGTTGGGCGCCTTGCCACCCCGAAGAACGAGGTGACCATAGCTGTTGCCCCGCGTGTGAACGACAGAGCACTGACCGTGCTGATTGATTCCGAGGAACCGATGCGGATGCGCTGCGGAGAGGATGCCGTTCATAGCGACGAGGATATTCCCATCGGTTCCGTTCTTGAATCCCACCGGGGATGATAATCCACTGGCCATCTCCCTGTGAGTTTGACTCTCGGCAGTACGAGCACCTATGGCTGTCCATGTCACGATATCTCCGATGTACTGGGGAACGATCGGATCGAGCGCCTCCGTCGCAATCGGAAGACCGAGCTCCGCAATCGACACAAGCAACCGTCGAGCTACATAGAGCCCCTCTTCTACATGGAATGAGTCGTCCAGACGCGGATCATTTATCAATCCCTTCCAACCGGTCGTTGTTCGCGGCTTCTCAAAATACACCCGCATAACGACGTAGAGAGTATCGCGTACCTCATTTGCAAGGGCTGCCAGCCGACGTGCGTACTCGAGGGTAGCTTCTGTGTCGTATACCGCGCAGGGGCCGACGATCACGAGCTTGCGTGTGTCTCTGCGGTCGAGGATCGCTTCCACTGTGCGGCGGGACTCCGTTATCTGCCCCTCGAGAGCCTCGGAGATCGGGATTGCACCTCTGACCATCGCTGGCGTGGGTAAGGCGTGCAGGGATTCGACATGAATATTATCAGTGGTGACCATACGATCAGCCTCAGTTTGACGAGCAATGATAAAAACAGAGATGTAAGGAAGGAAGAAGTATTACCCGCGGAGCGGGAAATAAGGAAAGGAGCGTGCGTAGAATCGGCTTATCAACGACATATAGGGAGCGTACAGACGCGCTTAAGACTAGTCAACATCTTTTACCAGAAGTTGAGCGGCAAGAGTCCACGAATGTGATGCTGCCCTGCCTCAGTCGACTACACAGCACACTCCGATTCCTCGTGTTTGAAGGGCCGCTCGTCACGTGCAATCAACACATACGGTAATTTCAGAGGGTCTGATTCAGAAAAGATTCCCGAGTACCTTGTATCCGTTTGACTAGCATCTCATTGAGCTGTACTTGATCTTCATGTGCCGACTTCTCGCCAAAGCCTCCGTAGAACAGGAGGCTCCTACCCTCGAGCTTCTACAGGCTCCTCACGCCCTTAGACAACAGGCGGCTCGAGCCCGTTTGCCGGTAGGCTACGGGGCCCACGATGACGGCTCAGGGGTAGCATGGTTGCAGCCCGATGGCCTACATCTTGAGAAACGCGGGGCATCAGACGCGTGGGACGAATCCTTTCAAAGTATCATTCAGTCCATGCGGACCACCGCTCTCATCGCCCACAATCGGAAGGCCTCACCGGGGCTCGAAGTGAACGCCCATCTGTCCCATCCTTATGAACTTCGGTACCAAGGTGAGGGGATCGCCTTCTGTCACAATGGAGGAATTCAGACCTTTATGACTGAGGCTCAGGACCGGAAGATCACCGACTCGCTGGTATTCTTCGAGCGCCTGATCTCCCGAGTGGGTTCGTTGACGATGGATGATATCAAGAGCTTTCTGACCGAGTCCTCTGAAACGTGGCAATTCTCCTCATTGAATGGACTTCTCCTCACAAACACCGGGGTCTTCGCCTGGCGATGCTACCAGGACGTTAACAACGCTACCTGGGACCGCGAGAGGTATTGCTCACTCTACCTGCGGGAATCGCCCGAGAGAGTGTGCATCGCCTCCGAGCCTACCGACCGAAAACGGGACTGGGTATCGATTCCGAACCGCACCTTACTGCATGTAACGCTTGGGGGTGATGCAGTAGGGGTTGAGACGACCTCATTCTGAACGGGTTTTACTCTTAGGGAAGCAAGGCAAAACCTACCACTCTCCCACGTGCTCGTGCTCGTGCTCGTGCACCTGAACATAAACGCACCCGGAACAACAACATCAAGATGTTCGGGCACGTGCACGTTTACGAGCACGAGCACGTTCACGTGATAAGTTCAAAAGTGAGGCCACAGGTGAGTTGCGCCTCGCTTCCCTAGGGAAGACTTCCGAAAACAAATGGATAATCCCACTCGAGTGAGGAGTCCCCGCATCCCATCTTATTCAAGATAGCTCCATCATCGAGACTCCTCCAGCCTAGGCCGAAGAGGTCGTCCGGATTCACGAGTATGCCATATCTTCCAGGTTGAGTTACATCCAACAGAGCTTGTCGAAATGACGAGCCTGCATACATGTCAGCCTCCATCTCGGACACCAACAGAGCCCACCTGGAACTCGGGGCTTTGAGAATTACCATGCCGGGAAAGGGCTCGAATCTGGGCAATGCGCGTTCATTATCTTGGATAGCAGAGTGAGTGAGCTCATGGAGTATGAGCTTACGAGCCTCTTCATTGAACTCGCGCACACCATACTCGGCCGGATCAAGGATTCGAGCTGGAATGACGACTTGACCTATATCAGCGAAGGCCTTGTCCCCCTCCAATAGGATCATGCGGACTCCCGCAGAGGCAGGCCTCTTTCCTAGTACCATGTACTTCTCAAAGCGACAGAGCCGGGCATCTGGCACGTATACCAAGCAGCGTTGCTACATACGCTGTAGAAATTGATCGTTTAGAGATACACTGCACCAGAGGAAGGCTCATTTCCTATTCCTCACCATTCTCGCCACTCTCTCGGTGGCAGCTCCGTCGAGTTGTTCGCTGTCCGCTACCTGGAATATATCTTGTTGTACAAATCGCTATAGGTGTCTGACGCCTTAGCCTGAACGATCTCACCATTCCATTCAAAAATCACCGGTGCATCATCAGGAAGCCCAAGGGCCTCACGGGCTGAAGATAGCCTGGCTGCTAGGGTTGGAAGGGATGTCCTCGATGGAAAGGGCGGAACCGTCAAACAGTGCACGACCGGCGTACCGCTCTCCTCAAAAGCTTTCAGAGCACCAGCGAGAGGTTGTTCTTTTGGGGTCCCCCCGTACCCATCACAGGTGAAACTCCTGAGTGCGGACGCTGTCGCTGAAATTTTAGCGACACTCTCGGAAACATCGAGGGTAAAGACCGTTGCTGCGCGTGTGTTTCCAGGCTCACCGAGGATGGTTGCAACCTTTACTATACCGCTTCCCCTAAGCACCTTGATGATGTGCCGTTCAGTGTTTGTAGTACCCGGTTCGCCGATATGCTCATCAAGGTAAGTCCTTAATGCAGGGGGGAAGCTGAAGGGCGCTAGGGTTGGAGCTTCGCCTGTCTCACGATTATACCCAATGTGTATCGGGGTGCGATTCTCTGTATTCCTAATCTCAGATGAGTTAGCCATATATGCTCTACTGCGTACTTCTCGTTGCGAAAGCAGGGATGCCAGGGATGCCCTACCGCACTAGGTCGTCAGATATAGTAACACGTTAGCGCGAGCCTTAGCTTAGATCTATCATTTCCAACAACCCTCGAGAACCCCCTAGGGTTTCGAAAAATCTACTTTGAAGTCCCGGAAATGAGGCCCTAGGTGCTGCCGCGCCTTGAGGGAGACTCGAGTCTTCAGGGTGCTTTAGCTGGCGTGGCTGCAACCGATGAAAGAAGTGTGTCCTGCGAAAGCTGCCAACGATACACTGTGAAGGCCTCATCTTTGACGCGCCAGCTCGCCCGTGGACTCTCCCACACTTTGATCAAATATAACGATTGAGGGTCTGGTATGCGACGATTTGATATGAATAAGAAGGTCGTTTTCCCCTGAGCATCATGAAAAAAACTCTTGGCTTTCTGTAACGCTCGCTCGGGTGACAGCGTACAACTCCTCATGTAGGTTCGATCCCAAAACATGTGCGTACCCCATTGATCAATTCCAGGATACCAAAACTGCTTGTGTACCGGGAGATAACCAAGAATCGCCGAGCAGTTTGGCGGACTAGTACAAGCCACCGCTTCGTCTAGTTGATGGCTGTCAATGAGATACTTCGCCACAAAACCCGCGTCGCTAAATGGCCGATCGATCTCCTTCCGCCAGGATTTCGCTGAATCCGAAATATTGAACAATGTAATCACTAAGAGACAAGCTGTGATGAGATGCACCCATTTTCTCACTCCGTCTGAGCCACGTCTTTGTAAGGCTAGAAGTCCAACCCAGGCAGCGACTATGATGATTATCCAATTGAGTCCGCTGTACCGCCAAGCGGCGTGAAAATATTTGAAAACATAGATTGAATTAACCCCGCTCACCATAAGTACGAGCGCGAGGTTTTTTTTCCAGTCCAACCTACATATCAGAAGCCAGAAGCACAGGAATGCCGGAGCCACATACTGTGGAGGACTCTTGGAAGAACCGAACGGGAATACGGCCAACGAAATTGCGGTTAGCAAGTTGGTAGGTTTGAAGAAGGGCATGAAATCGTCGCTCAACTGCCCATGCCCAGTTGGCCACAGCATCCACACTGAGAGAATCGAGAGGAATACCGGCCAGAAATGTGCGGCGATAAGCCTAGTTCGACTGATCCCCCTTTCCTCTCCGAGTAAATAGCTTATCAGTAGCAGGCCAGGCGCAAGCGCCAAAAAATGCACCATGCTAAATGTTATGAGCGGCCACGAGATCCACCACTGGAGAGTTCTAAAACGAGAGGGAGCGCTCGTGGAACAAGCGCCGAGCAGAGCAAAAACTCCCAGTATTCCGAGGGCGTAACTACGCGCCATTACGGAGTACTCGAACGACAGATACCAACTGAGACACCAGCATGTCGATATAATCAGAGAGAATGGTCCCTGAAAGATGAGGATGCCGACCGCAGTCCATACCAGAAGCAAGGTCAGAGTTTGTTGGGCGCCAAAAGGGAAGCCAGCACTCGCAAACGGCTTCAGAAGAAAATGCCATCCCACCGGACACCCTACATCCGGCGATATCTTCATGATCGTGGAAAGGCTTGCATCCCTCGCCATGAGCCACGTATCGACCTCATCTCTCCACGGTTCGTGGTAAAAGGCGAGGGTCGCCGTAAGCGTCATGAACGACAGTAGCAGAGCAAACTTGAGCGCCACTGCGAAAGATATTCGATTGGCCGTCATGGTAGGTACTAGCTGCGGGTCGGCAATCTATAGGACTGCTGAGAACATTACGTGCGTGGTAATCGAGCGCAAGCCGTAATTGTCACCAGTACTGTAAGATTTGCTCTAGTGATGAGATATCCCTCTCGAGCTAGGTCTCTAGCCTGGTCTTTGTAAAGTGGGCTATAAAAGTGCTGTTTCCACGATAGACAAGCCGGAATTCAACTATCCAGGCGACGCGATATGACATCAACGCGAAGGAACTTACGGCGAACGCTTCTTCTGACTTATCGCGGAGGTGCGATCTGTTTTTTTCTCATCATTGCATTCTCTCTCAATGGGTCATCCCTCGGATGGTGGAACAGGTATCTCGGCCCATCATAATCATACGAGGCTCACGTTATTCTCGGCAAACCGCGCGGGATTCGAAGCGACAAATCGCTCGTAAACACCCCCACAATGTTGGCGTATGTCGAGCACCGAAGATCGGGGCTTCCAACTACCCTAGATTATGCCGGTCCTGCTGGTGCCGAGCTACTCATGAACCAACCAGCTTCCCATTTTTTCGCCGGTTTCGCCGCCCTCTGTACCGGAGCTACGCTAGAAAATAAAGAAAAAAGGGGGGGGAGAGGTAGGAGCGTGGATTGAGAGTATCCACAAGCGCGTGCAAGCTCTCGAAGACCTGCCGGGATCTAGTAGAGCAGTCCGACTTTCAGGCGGTTCAGTGCTCAACTCAAGGACCGTCACCCCGATACAGCTACTCTGGCCTAGGGTTACTTTTCCAAACTGTTCGTTGATTATCGCTCGAGGAAAACGAGGCGTCAGACGGTCTAGGACCTTTAGTAAGACTCGAATCTCCGGCCGGCCGCTCGAAGGGATAAAATAAGATATCTGTCACGAACGACATCGGTAGATCGATGAGTGCGGGAATGAAAAACGCCAGGACCCCGAGCTCTCCCGTAGCAATACCCGCTCTTAAAAGCCATGCATCGAGCTGAGTTCCCGCAAAGTGTCCCGTAGGGGCAGGCGGATCGCTGATGCCATTTTTGGCAATCAAGGTCGCGGAACCTGAGCACGTGAGCACCATTCCTATCAAGCTAGCTATGACTGCTCTCATTTGGCGCCGATGATTTGATCTTTCGCCATGCGGATGATGTCTACTTGTTATGGACTGCGCGAGCAATTCACTTTTTCCCTCTACCGGCGCGGCTCTCTAAATAAACGACTTCAATCTTATTGCGACTAGTCCTGACACCTACCCGATTCAATACGCACGGCGTAGTCAATGCGCCCTTTAAGCCAGTGTTGATAGCTTATCACCTTCCATTGAGGTATCCCTGTCACGTATGCAGCCGGAAATTCCAGACCGCGACATCAGGCCTCTCCGCGATCCTACTGGATTGACACTCCCACAAGCGCCACGTGCTGTCCGAGCAACGGATTTGAAAGGTCTTGATTTTTGGGGCCCGGACGCGTCGGTGTCTTCAATTCGGGACAACGCCATCCCGTACTGGCACTCGAATTATCGTCACAGAGATAGAGACGCTTTTAGCCGAGATGTTGTGCTTCCTTGGTTGAAAAGAGAATTTCCCTCCATCACTAAAGCAGAAGTCGCTCTCGACCTGGCTTGTAACTGTGGAATATCCGCAGT
>JBILEW010000082.1:0-18072 GCA_044351885.1 Bdellovibrionota bacterium | reverse complement strand
ACTTCGCTCCCTCAACTGATGCAGATAACGGCGATTGATCGGTCTCCAGCAGCTCTTGCCGTCGGTGAGTATCTCACCGGAAACCAGCCCTCCTTGGCCGGAGCAAGCCCAGCAGCCTTTATGGGGTTCGAGGAAGCCTTGAGGAAATCAAGGCAGGAATGGTGCACCGAACTTGATCAACGCGCCAAGATTGCGTTCGAGTGGGGCGATGTTTGCGATTTGAGTCGCTTCTCTAACTCGAGTTTTGATCTGGTTTACTTCGCCATGGGTTGGCACTGGGCTGTAAAAAGTGGCGCACCAGACTCCGCCCTGGCTGAAATCTATCGGGTGATGAAACCAGGAGCGGTGTTTGCAACCTACGTGTTCGGTTTAGCCGACGAGTTTGCGCGGCGACACTGCCCTGATGGACGCTATCTAACCGAGAGCCCAATCTTGCGGGGTATGTACGAGGAGCTCGAGAGCACAACCGGGGTGGCGGGGCTTGCTAATGCTGTATCGACAGATCCACCTTCGGTCTTCCCCGCAGTTTCGGGTGGCAGCGGATTACATGATTATTTTGCTTCCAGGCTTTCACAGTACAACGAGAAATTCGTAGCCATTAAATACCAGCCGCTTCTTGTCGAAACCGCCCCTCCTCTCTTGGTAGAAATGGCAGAGACACAAACCGCTGGGCACGTACAACATTTTATTACTGGGCGGAGCGATCTCTCAGCGAACATGCACCGTTTTGCAAAGTCACGTGGTGAAGGTGTAGAGCAAGCTCTCATATCAGCTACTGCCGCTTCATTTCGTCACTATAAGGACTCAGGCCTGTTAGCACAGAGCATTGAACAGCACCAAGAGCTCGGGAGGTTTTACGAAGTACTTCCCGCGCTCGCTTTTCAAAAGAAGGGGTGATCTGCAGTAAATTGCGGATGTTCCCGTCGTAAAATTTGACGAGCGACCAAGTTCGCTTTCGTAGCAGGGAGAGATCTACCTGGCTTCCCTACGGAAAGAGCTCAAGTACCGCCTTGGCCTGGGATCTGAAGGTCGTATACTTCGTACTCAGCACTTCAATGTAACCATCACGCATCGTAAGCTTCTCGTGCCCCATGGGCATGGGATTTAGTGAGGCTGGAGAAGCCTCCGGCAGTACTCCGACATCTACACCCACAATATCGGTGCGCTCGATTCGCACGTCTCCGAGTACAGCGTTGACCGCTTTGAGAAAGGTCGTGATATCTGCCTCAGATACCTGTGGAGGAAGGTTATCTGCGGGATGCTTTTCGTACCACGTGCCGATAGCAGTACCCTGTCCTCGCGGCACACAGAAGAACAGGCGCCCATCGGGGCTTTCAAGCGCGATGCCGTACAGAGGATCGATCTGCCGAGAGATGATAAGGTTGATCCCGCGACACCAACTCGGCCGCGGACCGCGAAGTTCACTGGGCACATTCAAGGTGTCGATCCACGGCCCCAAGGCGTTTACTACTTTAGGGGCGCGCCACAGGGATCCATTCTGATCACGCACTTCGTAAGCTTCCCCAACTTTCGCAACGGAAGCAGCGGGTCGGTTTTCCTCGATCGTGACCCCTCGCTCGATACACCGAGCCACAAGATACTCCTTCACCAAGGAGGGTGTGACCATCACGACGTCGTGCCAGCACAACGCTCCGTGCGGTGCTCTGTGTCCCAGAAACGACGCGCGCGCTTCAGTCTCACGACGCGACAACGTCACGGGTGGCGGGAGCGGGCTTCCCGCTCCCGCCATAAAGGCTCGATACATCACACCGGCACATGCGACAGGAATCTTGCTCTTGAGACCGAAGCGTGAGAGCGGCATCAAACACGGTAAGGGCGCTAACGCATTCGGGACCTCCCGTAGCAGATCGGTCTGATCTCGGAGAGATTTGACGACTCTTGGGAAATCGAATGTCTGAAGATACCTGAAGCCACCATGAATAATGCGAAGGGTGTTATCGGAGGTTTGCGAGCAACACGTCCTAGCTTCGAGAACGAGTGTCGACAATCCGCGGGCGCCCGCTTCCTCGGCGATCCCAAGCCCTGCGATCCCTCCACCGATGACGATAATGTCGAAATGCTTCATGGTTTGAGCTGAAGAGTATAAGAGCGCTGAACCGAAAATACCATCCATCGAAATACAGACGCTACAGACTCAGCAGAGCGGTCGAGACTCTATCTCCCTTTTTCGTTCTAACAGTGCTAGCTTATCGATTACGTGGAACTTTTCGAGGGTTTTTTATGAATACCTTACCCACCTTGGCCGATATCGAAGCCGCGCGCGCACGCATAGCCCCACACCTTCCGGTGACTCCAGTCACGAAAGCTCTCACTATCTCCGATGAGCTCAAGCGTACGGTTCACCTCAAATGGGATAACAAGCTCCGCACAGGCGCTTTCAAGGAGCGTGGTGCGTTGAACTACCTCTTGTGCCTCGACTCCGCTACACGTGCACGCGGAGTGTGTACCGCCAGTGCCGGCAATCATGCGTTGGGACTCAGTTACCACGCGAGTAAGTTGGGAGTTCCCTGTCACATCGTAATGCCAGCAAGTGCACCGCTGGTGAAGGTAGAGTCATGTAAGAAGCTCGGCGCCTTCATAACTCTCAAGGGCTCCCTGGTTGAGGCCATGGAGCATGCTCAGGAATTAGCCAAGCTTAACAATCTGACCTACATTCCGCCGTTTGATCACCCATATGTCGTTCACGGTCAAGGAGTAGCGGGTCTCGAACTCATGGAGCAGCTCAATGACTTCGACTCTGTCATCATACCCGTGGGTGGCGGCGGATATGCGGCGGGAATCTCCACGGCTATCAAGGCGAAGCGGCCAGACGTGTACATTTTAGGAGTATGCTCGGAGTGGGCCGCCGAATTCCGTCGAAATCCGGCTGCGCACAACCGCCCATTCTCGCCGATGACTATCGCAGATGGTATCGCTGTCAAATCGATCGGTAAGGTAACAGGCCCTATACTCGATGCACACGTCGATCAGCTCGTGTCAGTGTCGGAAGCGTCGATAGCGCACGCGATTATCACTCTTCTAGAACACGAACACGTGGTAGTGGAGGGTGCCGGCGCCGCTGGATTCGCTGCTCTCGCAGAAGGACTCCTTCCCCCAAAGTATGTAAAGCCCGTCGTGATGATCTGCGGCAGCAACATCGACATGAACCTGCTCTCTCGCCTCATAGAGCAAGACATGGCAGAGAGAGGTCGGTTACTCAAGGTCAGTATCGCCCTACCCGACCGACCAGGCGCACTTCACCTAATATCAGGGATCATCGCGGACAAGGGTGCTAACGTCCTGCAGGTATTTCATGATCGTTTCTATGCGCGACTTCCAGGTCACGTCGATATTACGGTTGTAATGGAGGTACGTGACAGGGCTCACGCTTCCGAAATTATCGCCGGATTGATAGCCGAAGGCCTACCGACTACTCAGCTGTGATACTAGATTGCGGGCTGCATCTATTGCGGCATCCCGTCCACACTCACGACTTACGACAGCGTACTATCTACCTAGGGCACCAGCTTCAATCCTCGTCCTAACCCACGGATGAGTCTCACCACGTCCCGTTGGATCCTTGTCGTAATTTGCAAGTGCATCCGCTCCCTTGTGATAAAAAGCATGCGTATCAGTGATCCGTACTCGATACGGCAGGCACGGCACCGCATCTGCTCCCATCAGTATGGACACACGAGCCGCAGAGTCCCCGTCGTATATCTCTACGCTCGTCTCTGCTCCGTAGATATCACTCGTATCGAGCGGGGTCAGTTCCTGCGAGACGTACAAGCGGTCCAAGATCATATCTCCTGCAGCCCCCTTTTCTCGTCGCTGAACAGTGTGCGTTCTATTCTCACTGCAGCGTGGGGGTCGGCTTACCTTGTGCTGGGGCGCCACCCAATACTCTTGAGGCTGCTGCGCATTCGATTCAACAGGTACATTTGACGAGGGTTCGAGTATCACCTCGCTCGAATCAGGAAAAGGTATACCCTCGACCCCGCGCTGATGAGAGAGCACCTCGAATCGAGGATCTCGAATTGACGTGCGTTCCGATAGTTCGATAGAACTCTCGATCTCCCCGAAACGTTCGCCAGCTCGCATTCTCCGCTGTTGCGCCTCGTTTTCGTTTTCGGGTTTGTATCTTTCGTTGAGTTCCCCTACCTGCCGCGATAGCTCGGACTGGACATCCTGAGCGGACACTTGGTGTGCTGCAGAGAGAATCGCCAACACCACACCAGTCAGACTGAAGAATATTCGGTGAGGTGCCCGCATATCAGAATTTCTCCAGCTTCTGTGTCGGCGGGGTCGGAGGTGCATCTGCTGGATCGCGTATCTGGGAACCGTCCCTAAAAGCCCCCTGCTCATCGACAAATCGCTCAATCGCCAAAGTTCCCCCTACGATACGCCGTCCGCTGAGAGTGACGAAGACCCATGCTGGTGAGCTTGTTATGGGCAAGTCACTTGGAACTGCGCTCAGCGCAAAAAGCTTTAGCTTGCCTTTCCACAACTTCGCTCGGACCGCCGGTGTCACAGCATTGAAATCACCTATGTGGTAAATCGCTGCTATAGGGATAGTATTCTTCTCTTGCAAGCGAACAGCCCGATCGATGACTGCATTGAAGTGCTTGTGGTCCTTGGAGTTCACGTAGAGCTCCAGATAATTTTCCTTCGGTTGTTCTTCTGAGCCTTCTGAATCCTGAGCAGCGCACCTCTGGGTCGCAAGAGACACAAGCGTCAAAGTCAAACTGAGGACCAATGCAGAGAGCAGGCCCTTTCGTGACATCGAAGGGAACGAGGTCGTCTCTCCAGGGATTTGGCTCGTGTTCGCCATCTCTACCACAACTTCTCCTCACCACATGCCAGCTCCGAGTGCGGTCCTCGCCAACGCTCCCACCCCTTTGGACAACTGGCAAAGATACGCATCGGCGCAGCATGGCTGCCCGAATTTCCGTGCGCGCTGGTGTACCAGCGATCGGCCCGAGGCGCTCCTTTGTAATACGATTCACCCTGCACGACGCGACACTGCATCCCTTGTTCGTTGGAGCCGAGGCTGCCAACGAAAGGCTTGCCTTTAAATTTGAAGTATCCGAGCGGCTCGAAGCGCTTGTAGTAAGAGGTGCGCCGCTCTTGGTCTGCTAAGGCAGGGGCATACACACCAGCTGCTATAGAGAAGGCCAATGCTCGCGTGGCCGCTTCTTCGGGACTCCCCCCTGGCGCCACCTTATGCACGGGCGACATCCGCACGAGGCGGCCTCCAGCTTCTTTGCAGGAGTATCCGATGTTGGCGTTCTTGGATTCCGAAGAGAGCCCCTTGCCAAACACATCCACAGCCTCACGCAAACCATCCGAACCCTCGTCAACTGTCTGGCCCGTCAAAGCCTGGCAGTACTGCTCATCGCGCCTGAAGCCGCGATCGTGCCCGAGTGCTAAATCAGTAGCTTTACCCTTGGTACCACCGACATCGAGATATGCCGATGAATCGAAATTTGTGAGCTTTGAACTCTCCGCAGACTCAGTCACCAAGGAGGCGCCGAGCGTGCTGTAGGTGCTCCATAGAGGGAGCGCTTCGAGCATCTTCTCACCAGCAGTTCCGTGGCCTTCCGGGGCCTTCTGATACGGATCTTCTCTCGGATCTGGATCCATGAGCTTCATAAACTGCATCGGGTGCATACAGAGATCCTTCGCGAGATCCTCGCGATGCTTCTGATCCATGGCGGCGAGATTTACCCGGAGTGTGATGTCGTCCGTCTGCAGGGCTGTACGGGATTTCACGAGCGGTGCCACCTCTTTGATACAGCGGTCGATGGTCTCTCCATCGACTATCATCGAAGTGCCATCAGTTCTTCCCCATTCGAGAGCTTGCGTCGGAAAATAAAATTCGTACAGCCCCGCCCAGCCTGTTCCATCAGGATGACGACACGCGATCTCCTCCTCTGCGAGCTGCTCTTCGCCCCGCCTTACGCAGCACGCTTTGAAGTTGTGGTCCTCCCTGAGAGCCGCGTAGCGCGAGGTGTCGACACCGCAGCACGCGGATACCTCGTGCTCGGGATGGCCCCAAGCTTTGGAGTTTGGACATGCATCTTCGTTGATACCGGAGATCTCTCCGGCCTGGCTACGCATGTGAATATGAGCACTTCGCTGTATACCATCACCGATGTCACGCAGATGCGGGCTGTAATACTTGTCGAGCTGCTCAGCGTTCCCATGAGCTGGATCGAAGATCACATCAGGGAAGAGCGTTCGCATATTCTCTTTGACGAGACTTGGCGTCTTCTCGATATCTCGCTCAGAGACCGCCTTAGGTTGCGCTCCGCCTCGTAGCTGCTCCGCTATATCGTCGAGGGGCGAGCACAACGAACTGGTTGCACCACCCAAAAACCCGTACGTGACTAGTGAGAGGATGAGAGATCTACCTCGAGTATTCAGCATGTGCGCTAGGGCTCTATACACAGGAGCAGAACAGATTCCGATCCCCGTATACCCCGTCAATCCGCCCAACGGCAGGCCAAAACTTACTTTCTTTGGTCCACGGCGCTGGAAATGCTGCCAGTTCGCGACTGTACGGCCTATCCCACGCATCACTCACGACGGTTGCTGCGGTATGCGGAGATTGTTTGAGCGGATTATTGGTCCTGTCCATCTCGCCTGCTGCAATTCTACGAACTTCAGCACGAATCATGGAAAGCGCCTCGCAAAATCTGTCGAGCTCTGCTTTGGATTCGCTCTCAGTGGGCTCCACCATCAAGGTCCCGGCAACGGGCCACGACACCGTTGGTGCATGAAACCCGTAGTCCATCAAGCGCTTCGCCACATCCTCAACCTCTATCCCTGCCTCCTCTTTGAGAGCGTGCAAGCTCAATATACACTCGTGCGCCACGAGTCCCGACGCTCCTCGGTAGTACACCGGGTAATCGTTCTCGAGCTTATTCGCCATGTAATTAGCAGAGAGGATCGCGATCTTTGTCGCTTCCGTGAGTCCCTCTCCTGCCATCATCGCCATGTACATCCACGAGATCGGCAGAATGCTCGCCGAGCCCCACGGAGCTGCCGAGATCGGGCCCACACCGTGCGGATTACCGAGATCTACGACTGGATGATTCGGGAGAAAGGGCGCCAAGTGCTTTCCACAACATATCGGGCCCATTCCAGGTCCGCCGCCACCGTGTGGAATGCAGAAGGTCTTGTGCAGGTTGATGTGGCATACATCGGCGCCGATCTCACCCGGCCGAACAAGCCCAACGAGCGCGTTTAGATTTGCGCCATCCATGTAGACCTGACCACCACGTGCATGAACGATTTCGCACGCCTTTCTGATACCTTCCTCGAACACACCATGAGTGGAAGGATAGGTCACCATGAGAGCAGCCAGCTTGTCCTTGTGTTGCTCGGCCTTTGCTTCGAGATCGACCAGATCAACGTTACCGGCCTCATCACAAGCAACCGCTACAACCTCCATGCTCGTCATCGCAGCGCTTGCCGGATTGGTACCGTGCGCGGACTTCGGGATTAGGCAGATATTTCGATGCCCCTCTTTTCGATGCGCGTGATACGCACGAATCACGACGAGACCAGCGTATTCGCCCTGGGACCCGGCATTGGGCTGAAGGGAACAACCATCGAAGCCCGTTATCTCGCACAGCGTTTTCTCGAGATCAGAAAAGAGCTCAGCATACCCAGCCCGATGGTGTGCCGGCGCAAAGGGATGTAGCCCACCAAATTCCGGCCACGTGACCGGCACCATCTCCGATGTAGCGTTGAGCTTCATCGTACACGAGCCGAGCGGAATCATCGAAAAGCCGAGCGAGAGATCCCGCGCTTCGAGCTTCCTGACGTAGCGAAGGAACTCGGTCTCGGAGTGATAGCTGTTGAATACCGGATGCGCCAGATAATCGACCTCACGTCGCAAGACCTGGGGGATCTGAAGGGTAGCGTCAGCAACTGCCGCCTCGCACTCTGCTCGGGTCACCGTTGCGCCCAGCGCAGAGCATAGCTGGCAAAGATCGTCGAGGCCCTTGGCCTCATCGAAACTCACCCCTACCTTCGAGTCGGAGACAACACGCACCAAGACACCCTGCTTCTCAGCGGCCTCAGCGACCGTCGCAGCCTTTTTCGAGCCGACGTCGATCGTCACGGTATCAAAGAATGCGGTATTAGCGACCGTCTTTCCGACACGAGCCATCAGCGCAGCGAACGCGCTCGCAAAGGCGTGAGTGCGCTCGGCGATACGTCGCAGCCCTTGGGGGCCGTGGTAGACGCCATACATGCTGGCCATAACAGCCAAGAGCACCTGCGCTGTACATATGTTGCTGGTCGCCTTCTCGCGACGGATGTGCTGCTCACGAGTCTGAAGTGCGAGTCTGAGAGCAGGTTTGCCGCTGGAATCGCGAGATACGCCTACCAATCTTCCAGGCATACTACGCTTGTACTCGTCACGAGTCGCAAAGAACGCGGCATGCGGACCTCCGAAGCCCATTGGCACTCCGAAGCGTTGCGCGGATCCGACCACGATATCGGCACCCATCTTACCGGGAGGCGTGAGCATACAGAGCGCGAGCAGATCGGAGGCAACACAGACGAGAGCTCCAGCTTTGTGTGCTTCGTCACAGATAGCCGAGAGATCGCGCACCGTTCCCAAGGTGTCTGGATTCTGAAGAAGACATCCGAAGGTATCGGCCGTGAAAACGAACTGACTGACCGGTAGCGTCCTTACGGTTACGCCGAGAGCCTCGGCTCGGGTCGTGACAACCCCGAGCGTTTGCGGATGAACGGCATCGGAGATCAAGTACTCTCTCTTCGCCCCTGCGGCGCCAACCTTCGTGGACTGCGCCAACGACATCGCCATAGCCTCTGCCGCCGCCGTTCCTTCATCGAGCAGCGACGCGTTAGCGATCTGCATGCCGGTCAACTCCATGACCATCGTCTGGTAATTGAGAAGCGCCTCCAGACGACCTTGGGCTATCTCTGCTTGGTACGGGGTGTACTGCGTATACCAACCGGGATTCTCCAAGATGTTGCGCTGAATCACCGTTGGAGTGAGACAGTCATAATATCCCATACCGAGAAAGGAGCGCGCGATGACGTTCTTGCTCGCAACAGCTTTGAGTTGCTCGAGGGCTTCATATTCGGAGAGGGCAACAGGAAAGCGTGACAGAGTGAGCGGTGTCGTGCTTCGTACCGCCGCAGGCACCACGGCGTTAATCAAATCCTCGAGTGATTCCTTCCCGAGAAACGACACCATCTCCTGTGTTTCTCGCGCGCTTGGACCAATATGTCGCCCAGCAAAATTCGATGCTCCGAAGCCCGTTCGGTGTGCAGGTCGCTTCTCGAGTGAACCGTCTGTCTTCATCTTCTCTGCCAACATTTAGTTACCGCCGAAATAAAGCTACTTACCAAGGAGAGCCTTGTACTCTTCAGGAGACATCAAACCAGCCACATCTGACTGCGAGACCCCTGAGAGCTTCACAATCCAGCCGTCCGTGTAAGGAGTACGATTGATAAGCCCAGGGTCATCCGCAAGCGTTTGATTCACCTCAACTACCGTACCCGCAAGAGGGGAGTACACGTCGGAGGCCGCCTTAGTGGACTCCACCACACACAAGGTACCGTGCGCCGTTACTGCCTTACCAACGGCCGGAAGATCCACGAAAACTAAGTCTCCTAGCTCCGACTGTGCAAAAGCCGTGATACCGACGATCGCCACATCCCCGTCCATTTTAACCCATTCGTGGTCTTTGGTGTATTTGTATCCCTCGGGAAATTCCATTCTTCACTCCTCTTTCGATTATTTTTTACTACGTTTGTAAAATGGAAGCGGAACGACATGCGCCGCTATCGAACGTCCACGTACGAGGACCTTCAGCTCTGTATCGAGCGCTCCACAAGAGCTCGATACCAGGGCCATACCGAGGGCCTTGTTCACGGTAGGTGTTTTCGTACCACTCGTGACCACACCAACCTCGACATCTCCGGCTACGCTTTTCACGATATCGCCTTGGCGCGAAATGCCCGCCTCGTCGAGCACAAAGCCCACGAGCTTACGCGGCACCCCTGCTTGCTCCTGCTGTACTAGGGCGTCTCGGCCGATAAAGTCTCCCTTGTCGAGCTTGACGATCCACCCCAGACCACTTTCGAGCGCTGTAATATCTTCACCGAGCTCGTGCCCATGGAGCGGCAACGCGGCCTCGAGACGGAGCGAATCGCGAGCTCCGAGACCACACGGCGCAACGCCGTAACTTGCCCCGTGCTCGAGGAGCAGGCGCCATACATTTGCGACGTTGCTCGCACGCACAAAGAGCTCTACTCCGTCTTCTCCGGTGTATCCGGTTCGAGCAACGATTACCGAGGAGCCGAGTATCTCGGACTCTACGAAATGAAAGCTCTTGAGGGTCGAGAGATCGTGCTCGCGAACGAGCGGCGCGATCAGCTCGATAGCGCGCGGGCCCTGTACAGCGATCTGCCCCCACTCGGCACTCTCATTCGTGATCGCTGCGCTCGTGCGATTGTTGGCTTTGAGCCATTCGAAGTCCTTGTCGGTGTTGGACGCATTAACGCACAGAAGGAAACGTTCGGAGTTGAAACGGTACACGATGATGTCGTCCACAACTCCACCGCGGTGATTCAGCAACGCGCTGTATTGAGCCTTACCATCGTAGAGAGCCGAGACTCTGTTGCAGGTCAGCTGCTCGAGGGCAGGAAGTGCATCTGGACCAGTGACCCAGATCTCTCCCATGTGGCTCACATCGAAGAGGCCGACAGCCTCTCGCACTGCCACATGCTCTGCAATAACTCCGGCGTACTGCACCGGCATCTCCCATCCAGCGAACTCGACCATCTTGGCCCCGAGTCGGATGTGCTCTTCGTAGAGAGGAGTTCTCTTCATAGCTTGACACCTTTTCTTCGCGCGCAGTTATCGACGGTATTGAACATCAACATCGCCACCGTCATAGGCCCAACACCTCCCGGCACAGGCGTTATAGCCGAAGCGATCGGTGCGACCTCGGCGTAGTCGACATCGCCGACGAGTTTTCCCTCGGCAGTACGATTGATCCCGACATCCAATACGATCGCTCCAGGTTTTACCCACTCTCTTTTGACCAGCTTTGGAACTCCTACCGCCGCGACAACGATATCAGCCGCACTACACACAGCCGGAAGATCCGTTGTCTTAGAGTGTGCAAAGGTCACAGTAGCGTTACGCTCGAGAAGCAGGAAGCCCATAGGCTTACCCACGAGCTGCGAACGCCCAATCACCACAGCGCTCTTACCCGCGAGCGATGCCGGTGGAATGTCATCAAGGGTCGTCGTATCTCCGAGCTGCACCGACGCAAGCGCGAGGTCCAGCATGGCCATGACCCCAAGTGGGGTACAAGGTCGTGGCGCCGGAGCACCCTGCAACAAGAGTCCTTGGTTGGTAGGATGAAGACCATCTGAATCCTTCTCTGGTGCGATGAGCCGCACGAACTCTGCTCCGTTGAGAGGCGCAGGGAGCGGCAATTGAAGGAGGATTCCATCTACCCTGTCATCGTTATTGTAGCCCTCGATGACTGCTCGTAGTTCATGAGGCTGAATGGTCGCAGGAAGGTGGCTATCGAAGGTCACGATCCCACATTCCTTCGCAAATCGGTGCTTGGAAGCCACGTAAGTCTTTGATGCCGGGTTGTCACCCACCAAGATAACGGCGAGACCCGGTGGACGGCCGACCGTATGAGCAAGCTTTTCAACGCGTTGGGTGATCGTACGAGCGACTGCTCGGGCGAGAGTCTTACCGTCGAGGATCTTGGGGCTACCGGAAGCCCCAGAATCGGCGGAGGCGGGATTGGCCATGGGCTAAACTCCGTCAATACGCGTGAGATTAGTCAGACTTTGGCTTTAAACCACATACTAGACGGGGTTCATGCCAAAATCGGGCACGACGGTTATAGTCGAGCGCCTGACCCATGTAAACATTCGAGCCGCGGACGGGAGCCAAGGGTTGGGAATTTACTGAGCGGCTAACTAGGGTGTGACACCTCAGTTTTGGCGCCGGTTCAGATAGGAATACATTTGTGCAAGCGTCTCAGGTAGTCTATGCCTTACAATGGCCGAGGGTGAGCAATCCGGCTTAAGGAGCAATCACGTATGCAGATAGGGGTACCCCGAGAACGCAAAACACTGGAGCAACGGGTCGCTATAACACCAGACGGTGCCCGCGAACTGATCAAGCACGGTCATTCACTCATCATCGAGACCAACGCAGGCTTGGGTTCCTCTTTCCCAGACGATGCCTACAAAGCAGTTGGGTGTCGGATAGTGAAGACGCTCCGGGATGTGTGGACGAATGCGGAGTTGTTGGTCAAAGTGAAGGAGCCAGCGCCGGAAGAGTTCGAATTCTTCCGCTCTGATCTCGTGCTGTTCGATTTCTTACACCTCGCAAGCCTACCTGAAGTGGCAGACGCCCTCCTCGAGAGTAAGATAACTGCGTTCGCCTACGAAACACTTACAACATCCGACGGAAGACTCCCGCTCCTTGAACCGATGAGCGAGGTCGCTGGCAAATTATCGGTGTTGAACGGGGCTTACTTTCTCCTCTCTCAAAACGGAGGACGAGGAGTGCTCCTCGGCGGCGCAATAGGTGTACCGCCTGCCAAGGTCGTAGTAATCGGAGCAGGCATCGCCGGACGAGCAGCATGCGCCACTGCGGTCGGCATGGGAGCTCAGGTAACGATGATCGACGTGAGCCACCAAAAATTGGAAGCGATAGCTACCCGCTTCGGCTCGTCAGTTCGTACGGTGTATTCCACCAGGGGCTCGATTGAACGCGAATGCACCGGTGCAGATCTCTTGATCGGGGCCGTGCTCGTACCTGGCGCCGCAACACCACGTATCATCGATCGATCGATGATAAAGGCGCTTGGCTCAAAGGCCGTGTTCGTGGACATCAGTATCGACCAAGGAGGCTGCTCTGAAACCAGCAAGCCGACAAGCCTCGATCAACCGGTGTACGAAGCCGAGGGGGTAATTCACTACGGCGTGTGCAACATGCCTGCACAAACTCCGCGCACCTCGACGATGGCGTTAACTGCAGCAACGTTGCCCTACATCATCAAGTTGGCAAACAGTGGAGCTCGAGGCGCAGTAGAATCGTCGTGTGAGCTGCGCAGTGCCCTCACCTGCTTGAATGGACAGATAACCAACAAACCCACGGCAGATGCCCTCGGGAAGCCGTTCCAGCAAGTTGGTTAGTTAGCCGGCGAACGGCGACCGACACGGTCGCCCTCCCACATTATGTCCGGCTAGCAACGTCGAGCTTGCGAGCCCTCATCCAGAGACTCTCGACATCGTAGAAATCCCGCACCGGCTCGTAGAAGACGTTTACCACAACGTCGCCGCAATCGATCAGCACCCACTGCGACTCCTCGTAGCCCTCGACAGAGAGGGGCTTTATTCCGATCGTCAGGAGCTCTTCTATTACACGATTCGTAATACCTTGAACTTGTCTATCGGACCGACCGGTCACGACAATGAAGTAATCGGAAAAGTCAGATATCGTACGCATATCGAGAGCTACGACATCCTGTCCTTTCACGTCCTCACAGGCTTGCACGACTCGTTCAACTACCTGCATCGAGCCGGCGTCATCCTTCACAACCAGTGCGAGGTTATTCTTCATAGTTTGCAGGGTCCTCCTTGCGGTCCTTTAGTCCAAGTAAACAAAGGGTCAATTGCGAGTGAAACGGTATTGAGCGATGAAGAACAGAGTAGAGGAGATGGGTGAGGAACAGGGATTTTGGCGCACAAAAGACAGGGCTTCGAGAGCATCAGGGTCACTCGCCTTCTGTCATTTCTTGAAATCGTGTCGCCTCCTCAAAAAGAGAGTTTATAAATTAAGTATATCACCTAGGCGGTAAGACACAAAGGAGAATCATCTGTTTTTGAGCCCATCCGTCCAATAATATGAGCGAAAACAGCCGGTTCAGGTCGGCTATTCTTCTGGGATCAGCTCACTACTGGAGGACGCCTGATTCTCTTGGTTTCGACCCATCTCGACTTTCTCTGCGAGCAGCTCGACGAGCTCGAGAATACCCTTCCCCGCCACGCTCGATATTACAACCACCTGATAGCCCCGTTTCTGGAACAGCTCTCTGTAGTGGTCTACCCGCTCCTGCGACGAGACAGCGTCAGCCTTGGTCAGCACGACGATCTGTTCACGGTGAGCGAGCTCTTCGGAGAAGTTTCCTAGCTCGTAGTTGATACTATCGAAGAGCTTTTCCAAATCAGCTTCTTCGCCGCTCTCTTCGAGCTGGGTGAGATCGAGGAGGTGCGCAATTACCTTAGTACGCTCAACATGCTTCAAGAAGCGTATGCCTAATCCTTTTCCCTCGCTCGCTCCTGGAATCAGCCCCGGAATGTCCGCAACCACAAAGGTTCGACGACCTTTAGCCTGCACAACTCCCAGGTTGGGAACCAGGGTAGTGAAGGGATAATCAGCGATCTTGGGCTTGGCGGCAGAGATGCGCGAGATCAGCGTCGACTTTCCCGCATTCGGAAACCCGACGAGCCCGACATCCGCAACGAGCTTGAGCGACAAGAGATACGTGCCCTCTTCTCCCTCTTCGCCGGGCTGCGCGTATTCGGGGGCTTGATTAGTTGCCGTCTTGAAAAAGGCGTTACCTTTTCCTCCACGACCACCCTTTGCAAGCACAAACTCTCGCCCCACAACATCCAAATCAACAACGAGATCTTTAACCTCTTGGCTATTCGGATCTGACACAAATATCTGCGTACCTACTGGAAGCTTGATGATGATATCTTCGCCTGCTTTGCCGTCCTTCTGAGAACCCCCACCGGCGCTGCCATCTTCGGCTTTCCACTCAGCTTGAAACTTGAAATCGAGGAGGGTGTGAATGTTTGCGTCTGCGCGGAGTATGACCGAACCACCACGACCGCCATTACCGCCATCTGGTCCACCGAGGGGAACGAACTTCTCGCGCCTGAAATGGCGCGACCCTGCACCGCCTTTCCCAGCCTGAACGTGTATTACCGCCTCATCGATGAACTTCATAATTCCGCCGATTATTCACATTTCTGAGCGCCACGAATGTCCATGCTCATAACGAAAAAGAGGAGTCGGGCTTTGGTGGCTCCGCACTCCTCTTTTTGCCATCAACTTATTGACGTTGACGTGTGGCCTTACGCGACCGCCTCTACGGGCTTGATCGTGATGTACTGCCGTCGTCCTTGCTTGAACTCGACGACACCGTCGACGAGCGCGAACAAGGTATAGTCACGGCCAGTGCCTACGTTCTGACCAGCATGATAGGTGCTTCCACGCTGACGCACGAGGATGTTTCCTGCGCGAACGATCTCACCACCAAACTTCTTCACTCCGAGACGCTTGCCACGGCTATCTCGTCCGTTTCTGGTACTTCCTACTGCTTTCTTATGAGCCATTGAACCACCTCAAACTTTTTACCAGTGCGACGCTTCGATTAGAGCGTGACACTCTCGATCAAAACTTCACTCTTTGCCTGACGGTGACCCTGCTTCTTGGTATATCCACCCTTCAAGCGCTTCTTGAATATAACGACCTTCTTGTCCTTCTTGTGCGCGACGAGGCGCCCCGTGACGGTTACTCCGAGGGGCGCACCGCCCGCTGCAAGCACCTTCACATCACTTCCACCCGACTTTCCGGCCATGAGTACGTCCGAGAAAGTGATGGTATCGCCAGGCTTACCCTCGAGCTCGTCGATCGAGATCCTCGTACCTGGAGTAACGCGGTACTGCTTGCCGCACGTACGAACTACTGCGAAAGCTTGAGGCTCCGTCGCGACCGCCTCTGTCGTTGTATTTTGATTCTTTGCCATAACGCACACACCTTTACCGGCCAGTACAACACTTTTTCAGGATGCGGCCCCACCCCCTTCGCCTGTGATTATGGGAATACTCACTAGTGCTACCAAAGCTGCTCTCGGACTGAGCCGAGCAGACCATGGGAAACTCCGCTTGCTAGAACCTTCTAACAGGGCTAAGTACTTGAAAGCACTAGAGTCACAGTTGCAGAGGAACAAAGATACCGATTAGAGCAGGGAAAAGCAAGGTCATGGGCTCTATCAACACCCCTTTCTTTACTGCTATACTCGTGGATGAGTCCACCTGAAAGAGTGGCAAGACATGTAAGTCGTAAGGCGCGAAGCAAGGGATGCGGGGAGAAGGATTCGTTATTGCAGTTATCGAAGACGAGGAGCTCATCCAAAAGAGCCTCGTCATGAACCTTCAGCTCGAGGGCTTCGAAGTTGTCACGGCTAGTGACGGCGAGCAGGGCGTTAACCTCGTTCACGAGCGCAAACCCGACCTGATCATCATGGACGTCATGATGCCCAAGAAAGACGGGCTGCAGGCGTGCCGCGAAATCCGCACAGCAGGCATCTCTACACCTCTTATCCTTCTTACTGCCCGCTCCAGCGAGGTAGATAAGGTACTGGGGCTCGACCTAGGCGCTGATGATTATCTGGCAAAACCCTTCGGGATGCTTGAACTCTTGGCTCGCGTGCGCGCCCTACTCCGGCGCATTCAACGCACCAGTGCAGTGGACGAGGTGCGCTTTTCCAACGTAGTGGTTGATTTCAAAGCATACCGAGCCCTTCGAGACCAACAACCGATCGATCTCTCCGCTCGTGAATACCGCCTATTACGCTACCTTGTTTCAAAGGAGGGTTCGGTGGTGACGCGGGACGAGCTCCTCGATGAGGTCTGGGGATACAACTCTTACCCCACGACCCGCACGGTGGATAACCACATAGCCCGTCTGCGCCAGAAGATTGAGAACGACATAGACGAGCCCCAGCACATCCTTACGGTGCATGGGGTTGGGTATAAGTTTGTGGCTTAGACGCTCTCCGGCATTAAGTAGTACCGCGATCTCAAGAATACAAAGTACCCTCTCGGATTCGAGTGGGTAACTTTCATCCGTGAACGTGCTCGTAAACGTGAGCGTGAACGTACCCGAAGAAGTAGGCATCCGGAGTCGAGCCTTAGTCTAGGGAAGCTAGTCCTGGCCCTCTGTGGTCAAGGGAGGTGCTCTGATCGAACGTGACAGGGAGACAATTACTTTTTGCGGGTACGTTCACGTTTACGAGCACGAGCACGTTCACGTGGAACCAGGCAATTCCTTCATTACATCAAGTAGTTTAGTATATTCCACTGTATCCCTCCTCAACGCCACTTCTCATCAAGGACTTAGCACCTAACATACCAACGTTCGGCAACTTGTCAGAAAATTTTCGGGAATTTGTAACAAATTTGCATCGAATCCTGGCTAGGTGAATCAAATATGGAAACGACGCGGTGCAAACGTCCGGGCAGTTGGTTTTCGCTGAATTATTCGGTTTCCCCCAGAGAACGAATTCGGATGGGGTCGAAGTAAAGGGTTTTTTGAAGGTGCCCGGGGTCAGAAAGAAGCGCGGCAGAGCGTGCCACCCTTTAACTTACGGAAGGACCATCACGATGAACGATAAGAACTTCGATTCTAGCGCAAACACTGACAGACTCGAGAGCTTCGAGTGCAAAGATATCACTGCCCGCCTCGGTGATCTGGTCGACAACGAGCTTCCTGAGAATGAAAAAAATGCCGTAGAGGCGCATCTCGATATGTGCCCAGACTGTGCCGCTTTCTTCGCCTCCTATCGTCACATAGTTCAGAGCGCCGCGGAGCTGCGCGAACCCGAGCGTCCTCTGGCTGTCGACGTGCAGAATCGCCTTCGAAAGGCTTTGAACACACGCCTGGGAATCAATCTTCCGTACATTGCATGAGATCGTCTTTCTGATAAGACCCTAAGGAAGCGAGGCAAAACCTATCCCCGTAACCTCATTTTTCGAATGACCACGGGAACGTGCTCGAAAACCTCAGTTTTTTGTGGCTCATCGTGGAATCGAGTGGGGAGTACCGAGGTCAGGGAGGGCGCAAGTCGTTGTTTTAACTATAAATAGCACCTTTCCACGTGAACGTGCTCGTGCACGTAAACGTGAACGTACCCGAACGAGCAACTTTATCTCTTCGCTCCCGAACTAGAGCAGTATGCTCGACTATGAAAAACT
>JBILEW010000023.1:0-46115 GCA_044351885.1 Bdellovibrionota bacterium | reverse complement strand
GTACAGTCCAGTTGCCCCCATGGACCGCGGAGCTTCCGCTCCGCTTGCCATTAGCACCACGATTTCAGCAGCAAGCGGACTAGAAAGTCCGCGGTCCAGTTGCCCCCATGGACCGCGGAGCTTCTGCTCCGCTTGCCATTAGCATCACGATCCCAGCAGCAAGCGGACTAGAAAGTGTACGGTCCAGTTGCCCCATGGACTGCGGAGCTTCCGCTCCGCTTGCCATTAGCACCACGATTTCAGCAGCAAGCGGACTAGAAAGTGTACGGTCCAGTTGCCCCATGGACCGCGGAGCTTCTGCTCCGCCAGCCATTAGCACCACGATTTCAGCAGCGAGCGGACTAGAAAGTCCGCGGTCCAGTTTGCTAGTAATCCTCATCAGAAGAGGTATGGACCGACTGCTCGTCGCTCCTAGATTCGCCGGGCCTGCCGGCGTAGTTTCGCTTCATCGGCCAACTCTGCCCGGTAGTAACACCAGGGCGGAATTTTCTCGTAGGCAACATTTGCCTTTTTTTGACGCGATCTATCGGTTTCGTGACAGGGGTGACCAAATCTCGGTCAGTTTTCCAGGCCCCCTGGTACTAAGCCCCTGATTCCACGTTGCGCATCCTTTTTTTGTGCCTCTGCATCGAGGCTGTTTCAGGCTGGCAAGGTTTTCGCATGTATCGCCCTTAGGAGTAGCCACCGGGCCTCAAATTCGGTGGCGGTGTAGAAGGACCAAAGCGGGGCGTAAGGCGATGAAGAAGAAAACTGACCTGGAGCTGATAGCTGAAGTTAGAGACGGCAATCAACAGAGCTTCGAGGAGTTGATTGGCCGCTACAGCAACAAGGTGTTCAGCTTGGCCTCCAGGCTGACCCGTAATGCGGAGGACGCCGAGGAGGTGCTCCAAGATGTGTTCGTGACGGTGCATCGTAAGATCGCCGGCTTCGAAGGGAAGTCGTCATTCTCGAGTTGGTTGTACCGCGTCACGATGAACGCAGCCTTCATGAAGCTCCGTAAGCGCAAGCAGGATCAAAGTGTAGCGCTCGAGGAGGTCATGCAACAGTCGCATGTGCTTCCGGCACTCAAGAGCCCTGAGCACGCATACGTCGATTCTCAATCGATCCGTAACGAGATGCTAGAAGCTCTCGAGGTTGCCATACGCAAGCTCCCCGATGACTACAGACCGGTGTTCATCCTTCGCGATGTCGATGGCCTGACCAGTAAAGAGGTAGGGCGTCTGCTGGACCTCACGATCCCAGCGGTCAAGTCTCGCTTGCACCGCTCGAGGCTCATGCTTCGCCGACGACTGAACCGCTTCTTTACCGACCAGAAGACTCAAACTCCGGTCGAAGACTTCGATTTGGTAGTTCCATCAGCTGATTAGACCCGCACCGAGCCCCTTCCTGCACTTCCCGCCGCGGCGGGCTCGGTGTAGTGTTGGGGCATGAAAGGCTCAAGACTCCGTCTCAGCTCTCTCCTTGTTATCTCGGTCGTAGCCGGCTTGGCTGCTTGCTCATCCGAAGACCCGATCCCACCAGCTCTTCCGATGAGTGAGGCCGCTGCCGTGAGGGGGCAGGCTTTGGTCGAGGGATTGGCGGCATGCCGCTTCTGCCACGGCAGTGGAGCAGGGGCCGAACTGGGTGGTGGTCGTACCATGGGTGACCGCTACGGTGAACTTCAAGCCCCTAACGTGACGCTCTCGACGCATGGTATCGGTACCTGGAATGAGCGCGATCTGATGCAGCTCTTCCGAGCGTATACGCGTCCCGACGGTGTGAGGATTTCGACCGCTTTTCATCAAGGGTTCGAGTGGCTCTCCGACGCCGACCTTACAGCGATTATTTCGTACCTGAGAACCTTGCCGGTGAGCGACAATAAGGTCGAGCGGCGAGAGATCTCGTTCTTCAGTCGGAACACCGCTGGTTTTTCCGAGGGCGCTCCTGAGGTGAAGGGGTTGGTCCCGCGGATCTCTCCGCAGTTTACGGCGGAGTACGGTGGGTATCTGGCAGATAACGTCGCACGCTGTAGCTCCTGTCACTCTTCTGCGGGCGGTTTCTTCGAGTCCGAGAAGTATCTCGCTGGTGGAAAGGAGATCTCGTTCGATGGTGAAACGAAGATCGCTCCCAACATCACCTCCTCTGCGAGTGCGGGTATAGGGGAGTGGTCGCAGATCGATCTGCTGAATTTCCTCCGTTTGGGAAGGAAGCCCGACGGCAGCGAGATAGACAGGCGCTTCTGTCCGGTGAACTCCTTCGGACGAGCCCCTGTGCCCGAGCTCGAAGCGCTCGTGGCATATCTGCGAACTGTCCCCGCGGTCGAGTAGGAAGTGTTTCGATGTTGATCCTGGGAATAGAAACGAGTTGTGACGAAACGGGGTTGGCGATCCTCGAATTCGATCAACTCGGCAAAGCTACGATTAGGGGCGAAGTACTCGCCTCGCAGGTGAAGTTACACGAGCTCTATGGAGGCGTGGTTCCCGAACTCGCCTCGCGCGAGCACATGCGAAGCCTTCCCTTGCTGAGTGAGGAGCTCTTTTCGAGCGCGTCGCTGTCTCTCTCGGATATCGACGGGATCGGGGTTACCTGTGGCCCTGGGCTCAAAGGGTGTCTCTTGATAGGTATAACCTTCGCGCAAGGTTTGTCCCTCACGAGCGACCTTCCTCTCTTTCCCGTCAATCACATCGAAGGACACATCCTCTCGGGAGAGTTGCATGCCGAGGGGCTCACGCCCCCGTACATCGCCTTGGTCGTATCCGGTGGACACACAGAGATCGTATTGGTCGAGGGGTTGGGTAGCTATACGGCGCTGTGTCGCACCCGCGACGATGCTGCAGGAGAGGCTTTCGACAAATCCGCAAACCTGCTCGATCTCCCGTATCCCGGGGGAGCGCGACTGGCGGCGTTGGCTTCGAGCGCCTCGTCATCGAAGCGTTTCAAGCTTCCACGTGTGGCGCGCGAGATGGAGGACTTCAGCTTTTCCGGGCTCAAGACTGCCGTGGCCTTGATGATCGAGCGTAACCGGAAAGAGCTCGAGGCGGATGAGCAGGTACGGGCAGAGATCGCATGGGTGATTCAAGATGCGATCGTGGATTCCCTGGTCAACAAGACGTCGCGTGAGGTCAAGAAGGCAGGAGTGCCACTGGTCGTATGTGGCGGAGTGTCGGCTAATCAAGAGCTGCGCGCGCGACTGACGGCATCGTGTCGCGAGGTGTTCTTTCCACCGATGCAGCACTGTGTCGACAACGGAGCGATGATCGCCTACGCGGCAGGGCGGTATCTCCGGCAGAAGGTACAGCCACCACGGCTCGATATCTTCAGTCGCTGGCCGGTCGAGTCGCTAAAAGATTTCTACGGAGGTGCCGGTGAAGCGTAAGGATCGGAGGAGCCCGCAGCGCTCCGAGAGGACCAAGGACACACTGCGTTCGTTGCGTGTCAGACCGTCGAAAGAGCGCGGTCAAAATTTCTTGATACGACCGGATGTCGTCGAGTCGATAGTTGCGTTTGGAGACGCGCCGCCCGACGCGCACATCGTCGAGATCGGTCCGGGCACGGGTGCACTCACGAAGTATTTGGCTGGAGCGCACAAGCTCACGCTTGTTGAGATAGAGCAGTCGTTCTGTGAACACCTCGCGCAACAGTATCCGCACGCAGCGATCGTCAACGAGGATGTGCGCTTCGTCGATTTTTCCGAAATAGGTGATAACCTCTTCGTGTTCGGAAATATCCCCTACGTGTTCTCTACCGAGATCGTGCTGCACCTGATTGCGTTTCGAAAGTCGGTTCGTCACGCGGTTCTGATGGTTCAGCGGGAGTTCGCCGAGCGTCTCGCTGCGGCGCCGGGCGGGAGAACGTATGGAAGTATCTCGGTTGCGGTTCAGCTGTGGGCCGATGTCGAGTTGGGACCGATAGTGCCCGGAACTGCATTCCATCCTCCGACGGAGGTGGAGTCTCGGGTGATGAAACTTTCCTTTTTGGAAGAACCCCGCGTGCCGCTGAGCGACACGTTGCACTTCGAGCTCGTGGTACGAGCGGCTTTCTCGCAAAGACGCAAGAAGTTGGTCAACAGCTTGGTGTCGAGAGGGAAGTGGACGAAGGAGGTGGTTCTCTCCGCGCTGGAGAGGGCTGGGATCTCGCCGGACGTGCGACCGGAGCAGTTGGGCATAGCGCAGTTCGCGCAACTTGCTTCCGCGTTGCCCGTATAGCACCCTGCAAGGCGCGAGGAATAAAAGGTGCTGCGCCTCGTTGCTCACGGACTCTCCATCCACCTTGCGGCGGTGATACAGCGTGAGACAACAGCGAGGCGCAGATTTCGCCGAGCTACGAAGCGAGCTTGACGTGGTCGAGGCCGTTAGCGGTCACCTTCTTTACGCCCGCCTTCGAGCCGGAGAAAAAATCCTCTGGGATCTCCCCGATCAAACGCTCAACGGACTCGCGCTTTACGCGCCAATCCGAGCCGAGCTTGAATCCCTCGATCGTGCCTGCCTTAATCAGGTCGTACACCTTGGGGCGATGGATACGGAGCAATTTAGCTACTTCCTTGACGGTCAGGAGTAGGGGTTGTGGTGCATTAGTCATAAACGTTCCTTTCGTTGTACTACCGAAACTATCGTTACCCGCTCAATACGCACGAGTTACAAACAAAGTTATGGTAAATCGGTGTCTGGATGTGCTGTTTTAGGTGCTAAAAGTCGTAACTACCTCGAAATTAGTGCATTTTAATGGGCTAACCTATCGGTTTTTCGGCTGAATATAGGAATGATGCAGAACGTGCAGTTGCGCTGATGAGCTGTTTTCTCGTTCGGCGCTTTGTGCCATTTTTCGAGCTTGTTCCGAGGCCGCCCCAAAGGCGCAACTCGATGTTCGGGCTAAATCCAGGTGTAGTTCGCAGATGAAGTTCTGTTTCGTTCCTCCACGATATTTTGACGGAATAGCCGGCGGCGCTGAGACCCTCATGGGTGGGCTCGCACACGCATTACAGTCTCGGGGCGATTCAGTGGAGATCCTCACTACCTGCGCAAAGGACAATCGAACCTGGGCTAACGAGTTCGAGGCGGGCGAATCAGTGGTCAATGGCATCAAGGTGACGCGATTCGAGGTCGACGAACGTGATCTCGAGCGCTGGATCCCGATCCAATGCGCCTTGCACGAAGGCTCTCAGGTTTCGGCGGATGATCAGATCACCTGGATGGCAGAGAGCGTCAATTCGAAGGCTATGTATGCCCACATAGCGCGGCGTGCGCATGAGTTCGACGCGATCTTTTTCGGTCCTTATCTTTTCGGCACGACCTTTTGGGGATCACTCATCGCCCCCGAGAAAAGTATTCTGATACCGTGCTTGCACGACGAGAGCTATGCATACCAGGAGGTAATCGCCTCGATGTTCCGACAGGTCAGGGGGTGCCT
Organism: Bdellovibrionota bacterium; assembly: GCA_044351885.1. Lineage (GTDB taxonomy): Bacteria > Bdellovibrionota_C > UBA2361 > UBA2361 > OMII01 > OMII01. Next base: position 40,730 of record JBILEW010000023.1, on the reverse strand, counting down.
CTTCAATGCGGAGCCGGAGATGTACCTCGCACGATCGCTCTACGGCGATATCCGAGGAGGTGTGGTTGGGATGGGATTCGAGATGCCGAGCACGCAGTCAGTGGAGAGCTTACCCCCGTACTTCGAGAGCAGATTCCCGTACATCTTGTATCTCGGGCGGAAAGAGACCGGTAAAAACGTTCATCGCTTGATCGATTATTTCTGCTCGGCGAAGAGTGACGGGTTGATTCCGGCAGAGGTCAAGCTCGCTATTCTCGGTGGAGGGAGCTTCTCGGATCTGCATCGCCCCGAGGCGGCGAGTCGAGACGACGTGATCGATCTACCGCACCTGAGCGAGGTGGAGAAACAACGCCTCTTGAAATATGCGCTCTACCTGTGTCAGCCCTCGACGAACGAATCGTTCTCGATCGTCCTCATGGAGGCGTGGATGGTAGGAACTCCGGTTGCTGTGCACGGAGAGTGTCCCGTAACTCGGCACCACGTCGTCAATAGCAGAGGCGGTTTGTATTTCTCGTCAGCGTCTGATCTGGCTGGCGTCACGCAGTATTTCCTCAGTGATGGCGAGACTCGGCAGAAGCATGCCGAGCACGGACGACAGTATGTTGCTCAGGAGTATTCGTGGGGTGCCGTGCTCGAACGGTTCGATCGAGTTGTCACGGAGCTACTCGATACCGATTTGTCTGATGACGGAGCGTCCGACCTCTCGCCGGCATAGCCGCGGGAGACACCGTGTCGTTGGATGCCACTTGGACTCTGAAAGCCCAGCTGAATCCTCCAATCAGTTTCGCTTGACGTCTTGCATGTAGCCGTTATTTTGGGGAGCTTGACCCAGGCAACCCGTTACGAGAGGTAGACATTGGCGAACCAACACAACGATTCAAGGAATCCTTCGGATTCATCTGCAAGCCCCAGCTTGAGTCAGCAGACTATTGGAACGAGCCTGAATATCCCCAAGGCTATTGTGCGCTTGGCCGCTGACTGGAAGGAGCTGAGCGATAGATTTGGTGGGAATGGGGTGGTCGCGTATTACAAGGGTGAAGAGGTATTGCTCGATCCACAAAATCCTCCCGTCACTCCCGTAGCCTCGTGCACGAAGTCACTCCTGGCGGTGGCGGCATTCAAATTTCAAGAGATGGGTCTGCTGAAGTTGAATGATAAAGTTTCGGATATCATGTCCGACTGGACTCACTGGCGGGAAGGAGAGCGAAACCCCAAAAGGGATATAACGCTGCGTCACCTCGCAACGCACACTGCAGGGTTGCCGGGTAACAAGTTTTTTCGTCCTCAAGACAAAGTTAACGGGGTCCGTGGTGATGAACAATTCAATAACCATATGAAAGGAAGCTTGAATTATCGAGCGAGCTGTCACGATCTAAAGTACGAGGTAGGTTCTTTCTTCGACTACAGCAATCCTGGAACACAGCTGCTGAGTGCACCGTTGACAGAGAGGTTGCCGAGAAGCTGTGCATCTCTCAGTGATTTCATCGGTCGCGAAATACTCGACCCACTTGGTATGTCGCAGAGCTTTTTGCTAAGTCACGATGGGGATGTGTACTTTTACGGGGGATTGCAGACGACCGTCCTAGAACTTGCTCGGCTAGGATTGATGGTGGTTAATCAAGGTACGTTGGATGGAAAACGGATCCTTACGCCTGAATCAGTAAGGGAGATGTTGTCGACCCCAGCGGACATCCCGGGAGCTCTCAAGCACTACGGGCACCTATGGCAGAAGCCCCCTGGGTTGCGGTGTTTCTTAGCCGCGGGCGATGGTAACAACATGGTAGCTATACTGCCTGATTTCAATGTGGTTCTCGCGAGAACGCAAGGGCTCTCCGCAAACAAGGCGGAGTGTGACGCCCAATTAAACGATGAGGGGAGATTTACCGAAGAGTTCGGTGAGCTACTCGGGCGGTTTTTCGCGCGTCCGGATCTTCCTGCTCGGGAGAATAATCCGCTTGCTAAGCTCCTTTTCTAGCTAGGCCACGTAGGGTACTGCCGTTGAGGGGCCTCCTCGAAGGACGAATGCACCATCTGGTCCCTTTTGCTTCGATGCGATACACCACTGATAGTTGTGGAGCGATAACGGTCTTCTCATGCCTAACAAAAAGATCCAACGTAAACGACAAGAATCAGCGCTCGCGCTGCTCTTGGTGGCCTTTGTTCTGGCGTTGGGAACGATCGGATATTCGATGATTGAGGGGTGGGACCTCTTCGATTCGTTCTATATGACGGTCATAACGCTAGCCACGATCGGTTACGGCGAGACCCATCCACTTACTACAGAAGGACGAGCGTTCACGATCATCCTCATCTTTGCCGGGGTAGGAATCGGTACGGTAGTGATCGGCAGCGTTGGTAGGAATCTGATCGAAGGTCAGATTTCACGCATTTTGGATAGGAGGCACAAGGTTCAAGAGATGTTACTCGACCTCACCAAGCACACGATTTTTTGCGGGTATAGCCGTCTCGGAAGGATGGCGGCCAAGGAGCTGCGACAGAAGGGGCACGATGTGGTGATCGTAGAGAACGATCCAGCTCGTGCAGACGACGCCGAGGAGGCAGGTTTTCTTGTCGTTCGTGGCGATGCGACGATCGACGAAACTCTCGTGTCAGCGGGTGTTACGCGAGCGGAGCGATTGATCTCGCTGCTCCCCCGAGATTCCGACAATCTATACGTCATACTCACAGGTAGAGAGATGAACGCATCCCTCTATATCGTGAGCCGCGCCGAGGACGAAGTCGGTGAAAAGCGGCTTCGCAGAGCAGGTGTTGATCGGCTCATCTCTACACACCGGCTGGCGGCACGGAAGCTTGCGGACGGACTCCTTCGTCCCTACGTGACCGATTTCTTCGAGATCGCTGGTACAAGTGCCGATGGTTGGAGGATTGAGGAGATTAAGGTACCGGAAGGTTCACCGATCAGTGGTAAGACCTTGCGGGATCTCTCGCTGCGGCAGCGCGCAAACGTGAGCATCGCAGCGGTGGTGCTGCCAAGCGGAGAGCTCGTGCTCAATCCGGATGGGGAAGCAACCGTGTCATCCGGCTCGACTCTGATAGTGATAGGGTGGAAGAAGGATATATCCACCCTGGAAGAGATGGTTCTTTCGGTCTGAGGCTTTGCGGCTTGATTTAGGTACACGCTTGAGATAATCACCTCATGCACCCAGGGGAGGCCTCTTTGACATTGGTCATGGCCTGAGACGCTCGACAGCGGGCGAAACCCTTTGAACCTGACACGGGTAATACCGGCGTAGGGAGAGGATTATGAAGAATCAAATCGCAAGGGGCGGTCGCTCCTCGCTTCGTTCGCGCACCGGATGTGTGCGGCTATTTCTGGTCACTCTGTTCGTATGTTCAGCACAGGACGCGCGCGCCCAGCAGGAGGAGCGGCTGCAAGATGATCAACCCCGTCAACAAACAGAGCTCTTCATCTACGGAGCCCCATTCGTAGAGCCCCTACGCGACGTCCCGCAGAGTACGACGGTGGTGGAAGAGGAGACGCTGACCGTCAAGGGCGAAACCTCGATAGAATACCAGCTCGAATCTATCCCTGGCGTATCGTGGTCGGGTGGTACGACCCGTCCGCGGTTTTTTATCTTTCGCGGTGTGGGAGAGCTCGAGCAGTATGAAGGAGCCCCGAACCCTTCGGTCGCTACGATCATCGATGGAATAGACTTCAGTGGTCTCGGTATCGTGACGCCACTCTTCGATATCGAACAGGTAGAAGTACTACGCGGTCCTCAAGGTATCCGCTTCGGCTCGAGCGCGTTGGCGGGAGTCATGAACGTGAAGTCCAACGATCCTACACCGTACACCTCGGGAACGGTGCAGGTGATGGCGGGCAACGATGAGCTCGCCTCCGGTGGAGTAGCCATCGGTGGCGCAGTGCCGGGCACCAACGAGAAATTGCAGCTACGCTTCTCGGCATTCAACACGCAGAGTAACGGCTTTCGCGATAATGCTTTCCTCGGTACCGATGACACTAATCGCCGCGACGAGTCGGTCGCGCGGCTGAAGCTTCGCTATCAAGCATCGGGTACCTTGTGGTTCGATTGGGCTGCGTGGACGGCGCAAGCGAACAACGGCTACGATGCGTTTGCGATCGATAACAGTTTGACGACCCAATCGGACCGCCCGGGTGAGGACGATACGAGCGTTGGCGCGACCTCCTTCAAGGCGACCTCGAAGCTTTCGGACACCGTGAAATTCGAAAGCACAGCTGTCTTGGCACGTACCGAGCAGGAATACAGCTTCGATGGCGATTGGGGGAACAATCCGTTTTGGGAGCCTTATGCTCCCTATGATTACTTCTCTGACACGGGACGCACACGCCGAGTGCTCTCAGAAGAGCTGCGTATCTCGAGTGACGATCCGACCTACGTTCACGGCGAGGCGTGGCGCTGGTTAGGAGGGCTTTTCGCACAACGGCTCACCGAGGAAACCTCGACGACCGAGTTTTCCGATAATGCGGTGTACGATTTCATCTCTAGCGATTACCGCGCGAATACCGGTGCTGTTTTCGGACAGATCGAGGCGCCGCTCAGCACGGGAACTTCTTTCATAACCGGTTTGCGGGTCGAGCAACGCAACGCTCGCTACGACGACACGCGCGAGTCGCACTTCGCGCCCGACTACACGATGCTCGGGGGAGCGGCTACTCTCCAGCACGACATCGACGAGCGTGTGCGGGGATACCTTACGGCATCGCGGGGATTCAAAGGGGGCGGATTCAATCCGGGCCCGAGCGTTCCTGAGTCTCGCAGACAATACGACCCTGAGTATCTGTGGAACTTCGAAACCGGTGTAAAGGGGCAGTTCTTCGACAAGCGCCTCGAAGCTAATGTGGCTATATTTCACGATCTGCGCCGTGGCCAGCAGCTCAAATTCGCGATTCAAGATGATCCATCGGATCCGCTCTCTTACACCTACGTAACAGACAGCGGTGGACGTGGACAGAGCACCGGTCTAGAGGTCGAGGGAACGTACATGCTCTTGCCGTGGTGGAACCTGTTCGGTTCCGGCACCGTGATGGATACGGAGTTCACCTCGGTACCAGAGGAGAGCGCTGCTCTTAATGGGCGAGACTTTTCGTACGCTCCGCGCTGGCAGTACTCAATCGGAACGAAGGCGGACCTCGGTGCTGGCTTCTTCGTTCGTACGGAGGTGAGCGGACGAGATAGCTACTACTTCGACGACAGCCACAATCAGCGTAGTGATCCGTACACCCTTTTGAGCGCATCGATCGGATGGCGCAAAGAAGGTTGGAGCATCACGGCGTGGGGACGTAATCTCGGCAATGAACTGTATGCTCTCCGTGGCTTCTATTTCGGTAATGAGCCACCGGATTATCCGAACAAGCTCTATATTCAGCGCGGTGATCCACGCGCCTTTGGTATCACGGTGAGCTATGTGTTTTGACATGGGGGAGTGAAGGTGGAGTCGCTCAAGCTCATCGAGCTCCTGGGGGTTACCACGGCGATTGCGTACCTCGTATTGGTTACGAAGCGCCGCTGGATCGCGTGGCCCTTCTACATCGCAAGTTCGTGCTTCTATACCCCTGTATTCTGGGCTGCCAATCTGTACGCCGACGCTGCACTGCAGCTGTATTTTGTGGCTATGGGGGTGTACGGCTGGTTGGCATGGAAAGCGGAGGCCAGCGAGGTAGCGGTGGTGTCGATGCCGATTGTAAGGAACCTCTGCATCGCCGCTAGTATCGTAGGCGCATCGGTATGTGTGGGGTATGCGCTCTCCTTCACGCGCGCTGGCTGGTACGGATACTCGGATGCCCTCATTAGTATTGGAAGTGTCGTGGCTACGTATCTGACAGCGCGCAAGGTACTTCAGAGCTGGTATTATTGGATAGTCATAGACGTTCTCGCCACGGTCGTGTTCGGGATGCGAGAGCTCGATATTACCGTGTGGTTGTACGGCATCTATACTTTGTTGGCGATTAGGGCGCTAATCGTCTGGCGTGCGGTGCTTCGTGGTCCGACGTAAGTGGGAGCTAGGATCCTTAGAAAAGGGTCGGATTAGAACTTCCGACACTCTTCAGTGTTGAGCTTGAACGCGTCGTAGCGCTCTCCAAAATCCTTCTCTACGCACTTCACGATCTTATTGGATACAGCTTTAGCTTGATCCTGGTTCTGCGCTGGGGGCAACTGTTTTTCAGTGATGAGCCGCGTGCAACGCTCGATGATAGCTCCTAGCACAGAGTTGCAGTTTGCTGGGTCAACTTGAAAGCAACGCAGCCATGAGCCGCCGTCTTTGCACATCTCGTTAGCAAAGCTCTGCCGGTATGCTAGCAGCGCCGCTTCGTCGATGGCGTGAGCTTTAGGCACCCCAACTAGCAACATCACAGCAAGCGCACAGAGAGCGCTGGTCTGACATCGCATTCGAGACCGAAGAGCAGAGCGTACGACCATTGAGAGGATGTCCTACATTTTGCGGAAATCAACACCGGGGAAGAAGCCCCGTGAGTCGGTATTACTATACGATGCAGGTGTTGGCAACGTACCCGGATGCTCCGTTGGCCAAATCACCGGCCCGAACGGATCGCACGTTGCCGCCGGAGTTGGAGTCGGTGAAGGACACACGGTTGGGACCGGAGAGGGGGTTGCTGCAGGGGTACCTTGCGGCGTTGGAGTCGGTGTGGGCACTAGGTTAGCCGGTGGCTGGTTCTGGTTCTTGTTACCGTTCATGAGTAGGGCCAAGAGAAGCGGCAAAGCCATGGGCGCCGCCTTTTTCAACATGCCTCCGAGGGCGCCGCCACCACCACCACGGGCGCCGCCACCACCAGCGGAACCCTTGCTGCCGCAGTTGCCGCTCGAGCAGCCGCCGCCAGCTCCGCACGAGCCGTTGCTGCAGCCCCCATTTTGGGGGCCGCACGAGCCGTCTTTGCACTGATCGTTCTTATTGTTATCTTCTTCCCGCATGTGCACCGCCTGGGCAAGCACCTGCACATAGGGGCTGAAAAGCGCCACAGTAAGAAAAGCGAGTACCAGCGCGATCTGTTTCTTCATAAGACACCCGAAATATCCGTCTAAGGTGTTTATGGGAGGAGGCGCCGGAGGTGTTGCATATCGTAATTTGCCTCGCTTCCTTAGGGAAGCGTTCCGGCCCTGAGCTTCCACTGAGTGCTCGATGGCTCGAGGAGGGTCAGGGACGGGGAGCCCTCCTGAGAGGAGGTAACGCATGGCGGTAGGGCGTACTTGGGAAACTTTGCGGGAGCCAGAACGAGTCCGATACGGTGTCCCTGCTTAAAGGTGTATGCGGTGGGCCATAGGGAGACCTCTATCGATTCAATGCCGCTACGGATTCTCCGGATCCCCTCGGTGACCAGGTAGCCGCCCCCGTCGGGAAAGATATCGACCATGGTTACCGCCAGATCGGGTGCGCACGTGCCTTGCGAGATGGTTCCTGTGAGCTTCGGCTCCCCGATGATCGTCACGTCGCGCTCTAACGGTTGTGATGCCACGTGCATCACCTCGGGGCGCGCGACGAGCTCCGATTGTGAGAGTGGCCCCACATCATCTCCGAGAGCTATCCCTCCCGTGCTCGGGGTAGGGTCTTGGGGATTGAGGGTGAGCGAATGGTGACGAGAGCTAATATCTCGACGGACGGTGGTGCCATCCTCGGTGGAAAGAGAGCGGTTCTCGAGATCCACGACCCATGTCTGTACAGTTGTTTCTGGAGGCGGATAGCTGGTGCTCTGGAGCCACCTGTTCGAGCCCATGATGAACACTTCGATCGGGGCTTGAATGCATCCGGGTTGTGCATGACATCGTAGCCACTCAATCGGGCGGGCGATGCTCTCGATACGATAGTTGCGAGCTTGGTGACCATCGGCCAACGGAACGGTCACCGCGTGAGCCCACGGACCGATCGTAAGGGTCACCTGTTCGCCCCGCGACGTGAGCTCTTGCATGTCGGCTAGCATCGCCGGAAGGAAGGGATCGAACCAACCTCCCATCAGGAACACGGGGCCGGTCATCGTTCGAGCAGCCGAGGGAAATCGTGTCGGCCACGTCTCCTCGTTGGCGCCAGAAGAGAACCAGCTCTCGAAAGCGGGATCGTTCTCGCCGAGGAGGTAATTGTCGGCGTCCGTAACAGCGGCTGCGTTGGTAGCTTCACGGATATCTTGTGGTGAGGGAGTTAGACCATGGTTGCGCGCGGACCAGTAGAGCGCCGTTTCGAGCGCAAAGGCCCCACCGGGAAAGAAAACCCGCGAAAGGCGCGGCGAGGCGATCTGGATCATCTTGGGACCTTTCATTTGGTCACCGATCGCCCATTGGGTTAGTCCGAAGTAGGAGCCACCCCAAGTTGTCTTGAGCCCACGGCATAACCGCTGGGTATCGAGCCAGGCAAGCAGGGCGAGCCCATCCGCGCGCTCGAAGCGAAACGGTTCGAAGGTGCCGCTCGAAGGCGGGAAGCCGCGCACGTTCTGGATAATCGTCGTGTAACCACGCCGAGCCCAGACTGAGCCGAACGTGGAGCGGAAGAGTTCGTAGCGAATGCCTTGGGGCAGAGGGATGCGCACAATTATGCACGGCGTTTCGGGGCCTGCATCGATCGGTCGGAAGATCTCAGTGTGGAGGTCGATACTGTCATCGGTTTTCACGATCGCTGCTTCGTGCACGAAGTCAGATGAATGCTCGGGTTGCGGGAGTGAGTGCTCGAGAACGGCTGAGACAGGATTGAGGTGCGAACATCCAGATACGACGAGAGCAGTGATAAGAACGGCGATGAAGCGCATAGAACCCTCGTGCTAGCTCGCGGCGGTAGATTGTGGGTCGTTGGGGGAGAGAACGGTCGACACCATGAAGAGGTAGCTCGCCAGAACGAGGTGAAATACAGGTGGTATCCACACCCCGAAGAAGTGGAAATCGTGTAGCTCTCCCCACGACCAAACGAGTAGGCGCACGAGCATGACAGCGGCGTAGAAAATTGCTAACACGCGCACCGGGGTTCGAAGGTAGCGTGCGGTAACGTGCCCGACCAGCCGCCCTTTCGTAACGAGCCGCATCCTGATGAGGAGCATCACGAGTAAGATGATTGTCTGCCAGAAGAGCAAGGCAGGGTAACTCAGTGCGCCGGACTGCCACTGTTCCATCGGTGGAAGGAAGGGAAAGATCCCAAGGTAGACCCCGAGCTGCCCGAGCACTCGGCACAGGAAGAGCAGCGCGAGTAGATCGAGGACCCGCACGCGCCAGATGATGGAGGAGGGAACAGGGCCGCTCATTTGCGCTCTCTTGTTCGCGCGAACAGAAGTCGACCCGAGGTCGCTCTAGTCGGTGCATGAGAGAAGCGAAACACAGCGCGGTCATACAGGAAGTGGCAAAATACGCTACCGAAGTTCACCCCGATGAGGATTAGGCTTAGCGTTTCGTGCTGCTGGAACCACTCGACGAGAAGGGGAAGCTCGGTGCCCGAGGTTGCGCCACTTACTACCTTGGTTGGTACGAGGAGAAGTGGAGTAAAGATAAGGGAGAAGAGTGCAAGCGTCGCCCCTGAGAGGAGTCGATTGCGCAGCACAACGCTCCACAAGCGCCACCACACGCCTTGGCCATCACGAGTTTCCTCGAGTGTGCTGTTCGATGTCATCTGTAGCGCAAGACCTACTGATACGAGCCAGTGCTGAACGGCCCACAGCACCAAGAAGGGAAGCGCAGGGAGCACGAAGGCGGCAACGGCTTGGATAGTGAGCGCGGTCTTGTACACGATCTTCGGTACGCTTGGCGGGCTGACGATAAATTCATCGCGGATCGTCCATCCTCCTGCCAGAAGAGCTGCAACGATCCCCAGGCCGCGAAGAGTGGAGATATCTTCCGTTGGGATGGCGGATACGAAGAGCGATTCACGCACGACATCAGCTCCGTGGAGGAGTTGTCCTATCAGCACCAGCACGCCCCCGAGTAGCAGGCACGCCGTGCGCTCTCGGTCGCGGGCCGAGTTCGTGAGCTGCTGGCCAGCTTTGATGCGGTAGATAGTGAGCACCCCGAAGTGCTGAATACCGAAGTGATAGGTGTTGAAGAGTATGAAGATGGTTCCCATGATCTGCAGCCGCAGGAGAGGAGAAGCGGGATAGGAGCTCAGGGCGAATGCGACGGAGAGCAGCAGTACGAGCGCCGGAACAACGATGAAGCGCACGGGCTCTGCGGCGATGAGGGTGCGGTACGACGGAGTGCAGAAGATCGTCCAAAAGGTAGCAACGCGGTGCGAGAGCCAAAGTACGCCCGTCAGAGCCAGTGAAAGGAGGAGAAAGTGCTCAGGAATGATGGCAAAGAGAGCTATCACCGGCAACAGCCAGATGCCCCCCATGAGAAAGAACGAGTCCCATACGCCGTTCCTGAGCCACATCTGCTGAGTTGCCTGCATGGGTTAGATTATCCGATCTTTTTCGGCTCACCGCATCATGAATTGCGGACGGCGAGGACGCCGTCCCTCCTAGACGATAAACAAGAGAATGGTATCAACCTCGTCCGTGCGATGTCCGGATTTTTTGGTGCAATGCGCAGGAGGGACGGCGTCCCCGCCGTCCGCACGAGGCCAGGATCCTCAGCATCCATGCTTCATCTGCGACCACGTCAGCTTAGGATACAAGGGAAGTAGCTTCACCTGGGTGCGATTGATGTCCTCTCCATGGGCAGCGAGACGAGTGAGGGCCGTGATAACCTGGGCTAGCTGCCGTGAGTGCAGGCGTGGTAGGCCGAGTCTGCCGCTGGCTCTTTTTGAACTGTACTCGTCATTGATTTCGCACAGCACCGCATCGATCTCCCGAGCTAGTTGCTGCTCCTGGTCCGATTCCAGCGGCATGGTGGCGAGGAATACGTAGTGCGGCAGCTCTTCGATGTCCCCTGGTTCGGGAAAACAGAGCGTATCAACGAGTGCAAGCTGCACTCGCGCATACGAGCGTTGATAAGCCTCCAGGAGTTGCTCAGCCGTGAGCTTCTCGCCACTGAATGAGTACTGCAGTCCACTCCGTCCGACGAAGGTGATGAGAGGAGCGTCTCCGAGCATTCCGTTGCAAAGAAAGAGATCCGATGTGTCGTAGCGTTTCAAGCCGTATCGATTCGAAACGACCATCGCGTACCGCTCACCGCTCCGCAGCTCCCACGGTTTTATGGGACGTCGAGCTTCGTCTTCCTCGTGAACGAACTCGTAGGCGACTCGCTCGGCAAGCGGTACGCATGATCCGTCCCGGATTCCGGGGACGTTTAATCCCAGGATCTCCTCTGTAGAAAGGGAAGCGATTGGAAGGATGCGTAGCTCTGGGGTGGCGATGGCTGCGCGGAGTCGGGTGATGTACGGCCCGACGTACCCGGCAGTCCAGCAGGCGACTCCTTCCAGTTGCGGCAAGAGATCGCGCGTAGTCAATGTGCTGCGTTCGGTAAGCGATAGCGCTCGTCCGAGCGCATCGTGGTAGTCACAAACGAGTCGACGGGTGCTCGAAAAGGATTGCCAGACTTCCGGAAGGATCCGACGAACGATTGCACGACCACTCTCCCACTCACAGATGACGTTGTGCAGCGCAGTAAGTATGGTGCTCGGATTAGCAGCAACGATGACGGCAGGTCTCGTGAGGAGTATGTACGCGATATGCACCCACAACTCGGGGGTCGTCTCACTGAGCGTAACGGCCCGTGGAGCGAACACTATAGATTGTGAGAGTGCGAACTTCTCAATGAATGAGAGCTGTGGAGCGCGTAGTAGTGCGCTGCTCAGCGACCGGGAGGGGCGGAGGCTGGTGAGGAAATAGATCGAGGGAGAGCGCAAGGGGAGCTCTTCTGCGAGTAGCAGCACCTGTTGCACGAATTCCTTTTGTAAGCGATCAAGTCGGTGGTCGGGGTACCATAATTCCTTCGGTATCGAGGTTGAACCCGAGGTGAGGAGGATGTGCGAACCTGGGTGAGAGGCATGCAGTGCACGCTGTTCGGTTCGTAGCTGCTCAGAGTAGGCGAGTGGTTCGACGTGATCGACTCCGTACTCTTGATACAGGGCAGTTTGCTGCACGCGATAGCCGTCGAGGCGGTGGCGTAGAGTGTCCGCGTATCTTCGCGTGCAGCATGTCAGCGCACCTCGTATGCAGCGTTCAATGAGCCGCATAGATCTCCTCGATCCGTCCCGTTCGTTTCTGCCATGCTTGGTGCGGTGTCGAGAGTCCGCAGAGCGGCAGTTTTTCGAAGTCGAGCTTCATTCCCCGGCCCGGAGTTACCGCACCACGCACGGGCGAGGAGCGCAGTATCATCGGGGAAAGCCCCACTTCGAGGTAACGCACACTAGGTGCGTATCGAGCCACGAGTGCTCCAGCGTTCGACAGGACTGCTGTTTCGCCGACGAGTGATCCTATCTGTACTGCTAGCCCTGCCTCGTGTGCCCGATGCGCGAGGCTCGCTGCGCGTGAGGGGCCGCCGTGCTTGCCGACTCTGATATTGACGGCTCTGTATGCGCCGCTCTCGATGAGCTGGGTGAGATCGCTTTCACGACACACCGATTCATCGGCACAGAAGGTGAATCGACCGTCGAAGTGTCTTTGAAGCTCGGGCATGTGGTGACGATCAGTCGCAGAAAGAGGCTCCTCGATCCAGGTAAGACGGGGATAGCGTGCTGCGATACGTTCAAGGTAGGGGAGTCCGTCTGCGAATGAGAGCGCCATGTTGTAATCAACTCGCATATCCGAATCGGCTTGTAACGTCTTCGATACGTGGTCGAGGAGCTTCTCGTCATGAGTGAGATCGCCTTTAAGTTTGATCTTGAAATCGCGTGCTCCCGCCCACTCGAAGCTCCGAATGACGAGCTTCATCAGCCATGGTGGAAGGAGTGGCACCGTGGCCGTTACCGGCGGCGGAGCATGGCTCGAAGCGGGTAGTTTCAGGATCTGATCCGCTGAGGTTTTGGCGGTTCTGCTAAGCAGATCGAGGCACGCGAGCTCCAGGGCGCAGCAGGCACCAAGTCCGCCTATTACGGGCATGAGCGGTACGCACAGTGTGGGAAGTAAATCCCAAGCCTCACCAACCGAGGTGCCCACCAGCCGTTCGAGCGGAGCTCGCAGAGTAGCGACGACATCTTCGGGCTCTTCTCCAGTCACGTACCTGCGCGGCAGGGCTTCACCGATTCCAAGCGCGCCATCGGAGCTCTCGAGTACAACAAAGACGGTGGTGTTGCTACGTCTCGTCATAGCGGCGTGTCCGAAAGGGACCAGCAACGGAAGTTTGGCTACGGATAGACGGGCTCGGATGATGGTTGGCACCAGGGAAGCTTACTGTGCTTGGAGTTCAGCCGGAAGTGGTCACCTGACGCGGGGATCTCTGCCAGCCTCCCGAAATTAAACGTTTTTTTGCTGCGGTTGGTATAACCTGCGCGTCATGATTGCGGATTCCCCGCTCGAAGTCTTATACTTTCGAGGTATGAAAACTATCATGCTCACTATGTCTGTTCTCCGCTTTGCTGGGGTTGCTCTTTGCGCGATCGCCATAGTCGGATGTGCTACCGGTAATGATCCTTTCTACTCGCCGGGCGGCTACGGCTCCGGGCCGTACTATGGCGGTAGTCCGTATGGTTATGGGTACGGCGGTGGTGGCTACCGCGATGATTACTACTACAACCAGCGCGAGCGTGATCGACTTCAAGATGAGCGTGATAGGTTGGAGCGTGAACGGCGCAGGCTCGAGCGTGAGCAGTATCAACGTCCGTATCAGCCGCCATATCAACCTCCTCCGCCGAGTCGGCCAGCACCTTCCCAAGATCGATGTCCGCCGGGGTTCTCTCCGAGCGAGCAGAAGTGTTCTCAAGCAGAGCGCAGTCGCGGATGTCGAGATATCCGGCTACCGAGCGGGTTGGGGTGTGTGAGCCGGTAATCCACTAACTTCAGTCTTGAGCCTGAAATCCTGTAAGTTCGGAGATCGGGCAGCTTCCAGGTACACATTCTCGTAGAGCTGTAACACTCGCGCTACGGAGAGGTACCTGTTCATCCAGGCGCGCGCCTCACGCCCGAGCGCCAGCACGTCATCAGGGCAGGAGGCGAGACGGTCGACGCTCATCCGTAGTTCTGACTCGTTGGTGATGTCGATGTAGGGTGGAATCGTTCCTTCGCCGACCTCTGCGTAGATCTCGCGTGCAGTGTCGTCCAGCCGCCCGAGAACAGCGAGTCCTTGGGCCAAGGCTTCCCATTCACTTTGACCAAAGTATCCGCCGTTACGGGAAGAGAGCAGGGCGTTTGCCCGTTGTTGTCGCTGAAGGTGTTCTCTGTATGGTAACGGTCGGTTGTGAATCGACATCCGTGACACTCCGCCACCGAAGCCCGCGAGGTCTCGGAGTTCGAGCATCTTTGTCACCGTAGCCTCAGAAACCGGGTCGCAAATAATCAAGTCAGAAGGTGCACTGCGATCGCTGGGTATTGAGAACAGAGGCGTGTCGAAAAGAGCGCTCGTTTGGTCTATGGGATGCAGCTCGGGCATCCATTTTCCGTCAGGAACTATTCGCGAAGTGTGGGGAACAGAGCAGAGGATCTGGCCGGTCCACAATCCCATCAGACTATAAAGGGTCTGCAAGCCTCTCTCACATAATACTCCATGAAGATGGAGCACTATCGGAATTCCAAGTTCTGCCCACGCTTCAATCTCTCTTCCCTGCTCGTTGAGAAGGGAGGTGTCGACATTCAAATGCAGTACGTTTGCATCCGGCGCGATACGAGAAAGCTCTGTTGCATCTTTGGGTAGTACGAGATCACATCCTGGATTCCGTTCGCTCGTGGATGTCGTCACGCGTCTCATACTGCATCGCTGACTCATCTGCGACACTGCCTGTAGCAAGTGCCACCCAGGATACGCTTGAGTTCCAGACAGGGATACGTGGAGCACCTTGACCGAGCCATTCTTCCAATGTGCCCGGGCTTGTGCCCGCACGGCTGCTTGCCACCCGTCGAGTCGACACACCCTGTTCGTCAGATTTTCGGCATGTGAACGCCATACCCCGAGGGTTCTCGGAACTCTGATGAACGGTCCGAGTTGTGCCATGCGGAGATGCATATCGTAGTCTTCGCACACCTCCTGAGAGTACTCTCCAGCGCGGCGCTTGACATCTGCGCGGAACAACCACGCATTACCGATGTAGCATTGCCGTCGTAGCGCATCGAAGTCGTACTCTCTGCAGCGCTGCATCGTAATTTTCCCAGAGCCCTCTTCCTGCATATTGAAGTCCCCATACGCCAAGACTGCTTCGGTATTCAGGTCGAGAGCGAGAGCGAGCTGCTCCAGCGCGTCGGATACCATTATGTTGTCTGCCGAGAACCACGTCTGATAGCGACCCCGCGCATAGTGAAATCCCATGTTCAAGGCGCTACCTGTTCCGCCGTTTGGCTTCCAGAGAGCTGTGATTCGGTGGTCTGACTCTCGTAATCGCCAAATCATTTCCCAGGTCGAATCGGAAGATCCGTCGTCGACAATGATAAGTTCTATGTCGCGCTCAGTCTGTTTCAAGACGGACTGGACAGCGTCCTCCAAGTAGCTCTGCTCGTTGAAGGCGGGCATAATTACGGAGATGCGAGGGGCGGGCGATCGCCGTATCCATTCTGTAGAGGCAGCGTATCTCGGGATCATGCCGAGTGAGCGGCCTTCGCGGGTGAAATACTCCTCGAGATTAGCAATTCCGAGCGCTTTGGCGCGCTTGACAGCCTCTGGGTAGGTAGAACCGAAGTGTGTCGCGTCGAATGGTGACGTTCTATGTTTTATTGATTCCATGAGCGCTAGACCGGAATAAAGGAGGAACTTACACGTTGAGGGCGATTCGCTTCGCCGAGACGTAAGGCTCGGTAGAATCGCGTCATACGGGTCGAGAGGGACACACTAGACATGACTTCGAGAGCAGTAGCGCGTTCTCTCGGTGTTGCGTGTTCGGCCGCGCGCTCGAGGTCGGTATCACTCCAAGGCCTTCCGCTCGAGGAACCGAATGCCGTGAGCTCGGCTACGACAGAGGGCAATGCTATCTTGATGAAGAGATCTTCGGCCTCCGCATCGCTTCTCGGAACCGACTCCGCGCCGCTATGAGGTCTCAAGAACTCCCATCCGCCCTCGGGCCAGAAGGCAAGGTAGTTGATGGCAGAGTTGGCGACCCAGTGGCGTATCTCGCAACTCTTGTTCGTCCTTGCAGAGGCTCCCGGCAGATATCCGAATCGAGATGTGCGTCGGTCCAAAAGCACTTTACAGGTCCACTTGAAGAGCTCCCGGAGCATCTCCACATGAGCATTGTCTGTGAGCAGGGGAGAGCGAGATCCCATTCTCAAGTCGACTATGGTTGGTTCCTCTCGACGTGGACCCTCGAGGATCTCGGTCAATTCCTCGATGACCGGAGAAACGGCCGCGATGCGGCCTTCGAGGTTTTTCAAGCCATCTCGAATGCCTCTGAGTATGTCGGACTGTATCTCTGACGAAGTCATTCTGAGGCCACGGCGCAACCAGTCTATGAATGCGCTAGTGAGGAGCTCGTGATGAATCAAAGCCTCCTCGTGATCGAAGCGTGATACGATGTGGTTCACCAGGCGTACTCTCTCCGATTTTCGGTATATGTCGACAGACCCGAAGACCTCCAAGAAGGAGAAACGCGAAAGGTAGAACCGCATGTTGACCAGATAGTCGAATCTGCATCTGATGAGGGCGCTACTCGACGACTGCCGAGGATGTGCACGGTTCAGCAACAGTTTGTGCGGCGTATAATGAAATCGGTATCCCGCGGCGGCGATTCTCATCCACATCTCGGTGTCATACGCGAATCGGAGTGAGGTGCAGAATCCGCCGAGCTCTCTGAGGATCGACAAGGGAATCATGGTGGTGCAGCCATGAATGTGATCGAATTTGAGGAACTCGGAGAATTGGAAGTCGGGCTCTACAGCTTGGTGCAGAGGCAGACGGTTGAACCTGCGTTTCTCTTCAAGGCGCTCGTCGAACGAGGAGTAGATCATTCCGTAGTTGCTCGGAAGCTTCGAGAACGCCTCGAGCTGAATACGAAGTTTGTCGTGATGAAATAGGTCGTCAGAACTGAGCCAGCAGAAGAACTGTCCCCTGCTTTCTGCGATACCGGTATTCAAGGTTGCAGAGATCCCTTGGTTGCGATCGTGGCACACGACACGAATCCGGTCGTCTCTGCTGGCATATTCTTGGGCGACCCTTACCGTATCGTCCGATGAACCATCATCGACGACGACGACTTCCCAGTCCGGGCATGTCTGGGCAAGCACGCTATCCAATGTTTCCCCGAGTAAACTTTCTCGGTTGAATGCCGGAACGACAACCGACACCAAGGGGGTGCTCGTGCGCGATATTTTGTTCCTGATGCGAGCCGGAAGCTTGGCTCTGTCGGAGAAACGCCCCTTCATCTCTTCGACTAAGCGTGTGTCGAAGCGGTAGTCCAGGATCCGTTCGAATGCCTCAGTGAACTGAGAAAACTGGGGCAGGAGTCCGAAGGAACTCGCCGTGCGAGGGCCCTGCTTGCACAATCGTCGCCGGAGATCTCCGTCGCTGTAGACACGCTCCAGCGCCGACTGTAACTCTTCTATATTCCCCGCCGGCACCACAAGGCAGTTGGACTCGTGTTCGAGGATGTAGTCGAGGCCGTAGCTGTGAGTGGCGATGACAGGAACCCCGCACGCCAGTGCCTCGATGGCCGGCAGTCCGAACCCCTCGTAGAGGGAGGGGCTGACGGTGACATCCGAGAGCCGCATGGCGTTGGCTACCTCGACCGTCGTCAGACCGGGGAGATACTCGATCGTGACATTGTCAGCTTGCCTGAGGTTGGAGACGTCCGTGTCATTATCAGCACCGCTCGCAATTATCCACCGAATAGGTAGTTCGGGTCTGCTCAGTGCGAATCTATTCACGGCCGCACTTAGAAAGTGTTGCCCTTTTAGCCAGTAGTGAGGTGCACCGGTGCTGAAAATCGTGAACACCGGGTTGAGATGCTCGCGATGTGGTCTGCGGTAGAATAAGTTCGTGTCGATTCCGTTGACGATGAGTTCGCCGTGTTGCCCATTCAGGCGTGCGTAGTACTCCTGCAGATGCGGTGCGACATTGATGGGGATGACAGGGGATCGCTCCGACAATCGTATGAAGGGCTTGTCCACAAACATGCTATCGAGATCCAAGCCATATTGAGCTGCCTCGATGGCCTGACGAAGTTGAATGATGATCTTGTCACCAACCCGGTACCGAAGAAGTGGTTCGACATGGAAGGCGCTGAAAGCCACGATCACCGGTTCGGTAATCTGGTCGGCGAGGTCCTGCCGCGAGCTGATTACTACCGATTTTACCCTTGGCCGAAGCTGGGAGAGCACAGCCGTCTGGGAATACACCGTGACGTCGATGCCCAGTTGGGTCAACCAATCGCAGAGTCGTAGAGCGATAGCGGTTCCGCCACCAGCATAATTAGGACTCAGCATGGTAAATGCAACCGCAGGCTTCTTGCGGAATTGCTCTCGCGCTCGCGGTATCTCTCTTTCGGGGTTGTATTGAGCAGAGAGGGCCCTTTGCACATCCTCCTCGCGAATCCGGAAAAGACGGAGATTTCTCTCCGGTCGGGACACGAACAACGATTCGAATGGGCTACTGCCTGTATATCTTGTTCGTCGATTAAACAGTGAAGATCCTGACGAATTGACTGCGTATCCGCCGTCTGGGAAGACGCGGGGATCTGCAAAGATAAGCCCCTCAAACGGCTCACTCAGATGAAGCCTCATGCTTACGGTCAGGATCTCGTTTGCGTGAGTTCGAACCACAAAGACGAATGGAAGAAAGCTGGTCGAGTGCTCTATCAGGCTCGTCTCGGGAGAGACGAAGAAATCCAGGACTTCGACGGGCTCGAAGATCGGCATTTCGTTCCATGGCGGACTCCATGCCTGCGGAAGTCGCGTATTGCTACTTGCGGGTCGAGATACGTGACGACGGCGCACCTCTATTTCGCCAGCTACGACCCCGATGTTTATCAGCTCATCAGGCTCGTGGACGTCCATCTCGTATTCGTCTTTCGAGTCGCACCAATCAACAGTAGAAGGATCCTCGCACCGGTCGGTCGTAGTGCAACTGGTCAGCAGAGTGCGACCTGAGGTGCGGAACGCAACTGGAATCGTATCGGCGTTCGTGGCCTGCTCGCATCGGTGGCATAATTCTCGAAGTGAGGACGCCTCGAGCTCGATACCGAAGGGCACGGACACGATCCAGCGTCCGTGAATCCAACGGCGGAGCGCCGCGCTCAAGGTGCGGTCTCCACATCCAAGCCTGCTTACGAGCTGTATGCGCGGATTTCCAGCACAGAGTAGCCAGAGTTCCTGGGCCGCCTCGTTCGACAATCCATCGTCCAGAAGTGTCAGATGTGTGCCGGGACTGTCGACTCTAAGCATGCGCTCGATAGCCTTGCGCATGTCTTCAGCAGGATCGACTCTCGACAAGAGCGTTAGTAGAGGACGGTCTCCACTCGAGGGTGTCTCGACGAATCGAGGCACGCGTCCCTCTGCGCGACCATATCGCCACCAATGATCTTCTGCGGAGCGAACAGGCCCGCTGACGACACCGGCTTCCACATCTGGATGTTCTCCGCGGTAGCGAATTTCATCGAACCAGGAGGTGCAATCGAGGTTCTGACGTGAGGCGCCAGCTCGAATTCTCATTGCAAGCGGCTTCTTGATTACCTCTGTTCTGCGTGAAGCAGTTCCGATTCGATAGAGCTGAGCTGGGGTGAGGCCTGGGTATCGACTCCAGGGCATCCTCGCAAGTATAGAGGTGCGCAGCGCGAAAAGAGGAGGGAGCTTCCCCTCCTCGTCGATGGAAGGCGATGGCTCTTCAGGATAGTGTACATCCTCCTCGCACTGCTCCCAGATCCATGCTGCTGAAGAGGACTGAGTAGCGGCAGATGAGCGTAGCGGCTGGACGAGCTCATCGAGTGATCCTGGGAGCAGGAGAGCTCCGCACTCGACGTACGCCACGAATTCCGAGCGAGCGCAGCTGAGCGCTGTGGCGAGCCCCTGTTTCGAAAGAGCGAGAGGGCATCCGAGTAGAAAGAAGTTGTGGTCACGGACGGCCCGTTCGAAGAGATAGGCTAGCGGCTCCTCGGCTACGCCGTGTTCGACTACGTAAAAAACGGTGGATGGAAGGGTCTGTCGTGCAAGAGATTCGATCGTGCGGCACAAGTGCTTGAGCTCGGTGCCGGCCTTGACGACCACCGTTACAATGAGCTCCTGCCCAGAGTTGCCCCGAGCGGAGTACATCGGCGCGTATTTTTCGAAGCGACCGATGTGCCACCAATGATCTTCGGCGCTGGTCATACTTCCAGCCTGAATAGCCTCCCGAACCCATGGATACTGGGCAAGGTACCTCTCTTCATCGAAGAGTGATGACAGCGGCATTCTCATGGGGACGTGCCTCTCGTGCCTCCGCTACGCCCAAGAAGGATGCGCGCAACCTTCTCGGCGACATGCGGCTCTACGTATTCTGCAGGAGGGGTCCAACTTCCGTGCTGAGCGAGGCAAAATTCGACCGCAGTTGCCATCGTCTCGGAGTTCAAACCGGAGAGGATGAGGCTACCTGCCTCGAGAAGTTCCGGCCTCTCTGTCATATCGCGCATCACCACGCACGGGCGCATGAGAATGCACGCTTCCTCTTGCACGGTACCGCTGTCTGTCAACACGCACGCACATTTACCGAGCAGGTGTGCGAAGTCGTGGAATCCGAACGGCGAGCAACAGATGATGTTCTTATGAGTTTTGTATCCGGCTTGAGTTAGCTTGTGACGTGTTCTCGGATGTACACTGAGTACAATTGGCTTATTTGTCCGCTGAGCGACGAGCTCGAGAGTTTTCATCGCCTCTCGGAGCAATTCCGGTACATCGACGGTTTCGGCGCGGTGCAGCGTAGCTAGGTGATAGCCCCCCTCGGTAAGCTCGAGCTCTTGTAATATCTTCGATGCGGTTATCTTTTCCCGGTTCGATTGGAGCACCTCGAATATCGGGTTTCCGATGACGTGGATGTTTTCGCCGCGAATCCCTTCTGCTAAGAGGTTTTCCCTGCTTCGTTGGGAGTAGGGTAGATGTACCGTGCTCGCATGATCGATGATCTTGCGATTTACCTCCTCGGGAACGCGCGAGTCGAAGCACCGGTTGCCGGCTTCGAGGTGGAACACGGGAATGCCGAGACGGCGCGCGACGATCGCCAAGAGTCCACTATTGGTGTCGCCGAGGATTACTACCGCGTCCGGTCTGTGTCGTGTGAGCGCATCGTAACCGGATGCGAAGAGCGTCGAGAGTTGGGCCCCGAGGCCATCCGTGGATATCGAGAGATACTCGTCCGGGTCGCGCAGGGAGAGCTCGCGGAAGAAGCGGTCCGATAGATCGTCTCCCGAGTTTTGCCCCGTATGCACGAGGACGTGCCGACAGTACCGGTCCAGCAGAGGAATCAACCTGCTCAACCGGATAATCTCGGGCCTTGTGCCTACGATGGTAACGACCTTCAGCATGCTGGCTCCTCTGGAGAGCTGCAGTATTCGGCCAGGAACGCTTTGAGTTCCGACAGGGTCATCACAGAATCCTTCGAGGAGTACTCGCTGGTGAGAGCTGGTTTAGAGACCGTCGTTCCGATGGCTGGAAGCATCGGCTTGACGACAAGGTAGCCCTTTTCATAGACGGTTCTCGAACACTCTTCTTCAGCGACGAGTGACTCGTGAGCTTTCTCTCCGGGACGTACTCCCGATTCCACGATCGGGATGTGTCGATCTCCGATCAGAACGCGAGCCAGATCCTCCATGCGAGCAGATCGAAGTTTCGGCACGAAGATGTCCCCAGCGTCCGCCATGCGGGCGGCATCTAGTACGGACTGCACGGCGTGTGAAAGGGGAAAGAGGAAGCGTGTCATGTGACGCGACGTGAGCGTGACCGGACCGCCGCGTGATACCTGCTCCCTGAAGAGAGGAATCACGGATCCTCTTGACTCGAGCACGTTGCCGTAGCGCACCGAGGCAAATCGTGTGTTCGGGCATTCGAGGTTGCCGTAGATGAAGATGCGCTCCTGGAGGGCCTTGGTGAATCCTAACACGTTGACCGGCTTGCAGGCCTTGTCGGTAGAGAGACCAACCACACGGAGCACATCCAGCCGTTGTTCGCTAATGGCTCGCACGATGTTCTCGGCGCCGAAGATGTTCGTTCGCGCCGCTTCGGTCGGAAAGAATTCACAGGTGGGAACCTGCTTCATCGCCGCCGCATGGATCACGATGTCGATTCCGCGCAAAGCGGAAGATAGCGCGGCGTAGTCCCGAACATCGCCGATCTTGAATTCGAGCTTCGCTGGTCCTGTGGAGTAGAGGATGTCATGGGTTGCGGCTGCGGCGTTGTTCAGCTTCATCCGCATTCGGTATTGCTTCTCTTCGTCTCGTGAAAAGACGACGATGCGGCTCGGCATGCCCTGACGTCCTGAAAGAAGCTCCGAGACGAAGGCTCCACCTAGACTACCGGTTCCGCCCGTGACGAGTATCGAGCATCCACTAAAGTCCATTTAGGCTCTCCATGTTTGATAGTTATGCGAAGTTGCTTCCAGCTCAGAGATCATCTCCTCCCACGGTGGAGAGGCGTAGCCAGTAAGGGCTGAGTACTTGGAGCTGTCGAGGGAGCGATCGATTACCACGGATGAATCCTCTTCGATCTCGATCTCTTTCTTGAACGTTCGTGCGAGTAAGCAGAGCAGATCGAACTTCGAGATCCGCGGGCCGCCGACGTGATAGAGTCCGCGGAGGTCTGGACGATTAAGAGCAATACGCGCAATCTCTTGGGCCAATCGAGGAGCCGTGAGACCGGAGAAAAACGCGCTACTATAGCCGCGTACCACACCCGCCTGCGTTGCAAGGAACCACTCGATCAGTGACTCGTTACCTTTCAGCTGGCGTCCGACGAAAGATGTGCGCAGGACGAGCGAAGTGGAGCCGAGGAGCTCGCCAGCGGCCTTCGACCGGCCGTACTCGTCGATAGGATCCGGTATGTCGTCTTCGGTGTATGAACCCCTTTTTCCGGAGAACACGCAATCGGTGCTGACGTGAATCAGTCGGATCGACTCGCGAGAGGCTCGTTCCGCGATCGTCTTGGGAAGGTCTGTGTTGAGGGCACGAAGTCGCCAGGTATCCGCAGCCTCTGCGCGTTGTTTGATGAGTCCAGCGCAGTTTACAATCGTGTC
This sequence comes from Bdellovibrionota bacterium, assembly GCA_044351885.1. Taxonomy (GTDB): domain Bacteria; phylum Bdellovibrionota_C; class UBA2361; order UBA2361; family OMII01; genus OMII01. The sequence goes on along the minus strand of JBILEW010000023.1, from coordinate 17,538 downwards.
GGGTTGTGCGCGGTCGATCACCGCGTGGATGGCGTCCTTCGCTGTAAGATCGATACCCGTGATGGTCTCGACTGAATGCGCCTCGAGCACACTCGGCAGTGGTGACGAAAGCGAGCGAACACACGCTATCGTATAACAGCTCTTGGCTAGCTGTGGCACGAGTGTGTGGCCGAGCATTCCGTCTGCACCTAGTACGAGAATTTTCATAACGGTCTACGTTCAATCTCTAGTTCATGCGTAGTGAGACATGAGTTAGGAGGCGACGTAGGTCCCTGAGGATTCAAGAGAAAGTGGCGGTTTTGGGGTTTATCCAACGCTCACGAGGACACGTGTCCGTTGCTCGATTCGGAAGGTGGTGGGTCGCTCACTCCGTGCGCGATGGTAGCGAGTAACTCCCTATCCTGATGAGACTTCTACATTTACGTGCGTTGCCCCGTAGTTTCTGGGCATATGCACGCTGTGTTCGGCGGCCCTTAGATGCGAGGAGCCTCTGGTAAGATTCGGGAAAAGGACGGGCCCCTTACACTGATTAAAAACCATATGAAGGGGCCCGCTGGTCTGAGCTCTTATATCTACGACTCACTCTCTTGTCCGTCCCACGATAGTTCGCCATCCACGTCTGACTGCATTCCACGCTACTGCATTTTCTTAATATGCGAGTTACAGCTCGACGAGGAACTCCTTGAACGGGTGCTGGGAGGCTATGACGATCGGAGCACTTGGATCGGCAGCGGCGCTTTCGGCAAATAGGAGGTTTTTGGTTTTCTCGGTAATTTCCTGGCGATTGTAGAAGAGGCGTTCCAGTTCGGCGATGATCCCGGTGGCAGTCAGATCCTCTAGTACCCACCCAGCCTCTCGTTCCGAGACCCGGTGGGCAGCTGCCGTGAGTCCTGAGACCATGACCGGATACCCACATGCCATCGATTCACTCGCGGTATAGAGAAAGGTCTCCGGCCAGATCGACGGCAAGAGCGTGAAGGCTATGCGGTGTCGCGCGAGGAGCTTCGGAAGCTCGGATGGTTCGTACCTTCCGGTTACTTCGAAAAAGCCGTTTCGATCAATGTAAGGTTCGGAGTGCCTGTCAGTAGTGCCACAGACGACGAGCTTGATCGGTAGCGCTCGATTCCTGAGGGTGTCGACGATCTCATAAATCAGATCGCTTCCCTTGTGCTTGCCGATCGAACCGATCACAGCAACGTTGAGGATCGGAAGCGCGAGGATTGAGTTATTGAGGGTGCGCATGGGCGGGGAGGATTCCAGCAGTGGCTCCTCTACGCGAATGGCGAGATCCGGAAAGTAACGTCGATAGATGTTCCTGGTGTGCTCGCTCACTGCTACTACTGCAGAGGCGTTGCAAAGGAACTCGTACGAATGCTCGCGCCATGCAGTGATCGACAGGTTGTTCGTATCGGGGCTTTTTTCGAAGGACGCATGCAGACATGCGGAGCATTCAGAAACTCTCGTCTCGCCTCCGCAATAACGCCCCGTATGCCCTATCAGGGTAATGGTCGGACAGGCGAAGAAGAAATCGTGAAGATGTACGGTGTAGGGAACCCCGCTGTTGCGAATTCGCTCCGTCAGAGCGTCGTATGCGCTCCCCACCATCTGATTGACGACTATCTCCTGTATATTGAACGCCGCTAGCAACTCCCGAAAGCGCGTGTCGTCGCCCATGTAGGCGCTAATTGCTATGCGCTCCTGTGATTCGTGCAAGGAATGCTGGAGAAAGGTCTCCTGCGACGTGGCTGCGAGTATCAGCGCCTCACCCTCTCGGCTCTGTCGAGCGAGGAGTTGGTCGAGGTATCTACTGGAACCACCAGCAAGCTCGGGGTTGTGAACATAGAGCGTTGCGGCTGGCCGCTCTCTTTCTCCGAGAAGCACCAGGTGCATGAAATTTCGAATAGGTTCGAGCGGATCGCGTCTGACGAATTCGTCGATAGACGGGTAGAAGTCGGGATGTAAGGTGCGGAGTTTAACCGTGCATCGGGCGAGAAGCTGTTGGCGGTTTACGTTGGCGTCTTTAGCGGAAGCTCCGTCAACGTGAGGAACGAAGAGATTCGTAATCGCGACATTTCGCAACCCTGCCCCAATGACCCTCATACACCAGTCACATTCCTCGCCATACATCTTTCGGAATAGGTCTGCATCGAGGAATCCGATCTGATCGTAGACGCTTCGGCGAGAAGCGAAGCAGAACCCGACCCCGGTCGGTATCGTAATCGGCTCTTTGCTACCGTGTCGGGCGAAGAGTGAGTCAGTGCGGAGAAACGCGATTGGGTCGAAGTCCTGCTCGGATTCGTATGGTGATCGGAACGAGCATATCGTAGCTGAATTCGAGAGAGGCGTGACCGACCCGATGGAGCTGTCCGTGATTAGCGGGGCTATCAGTCGTGAGAGCCACTGCGGGGGTGGAATGGTATCGCTGTTGAGAAGGACCACATACGGGCTGGTGCCAACAGCGATCCCGAGATTCACGGATCCCGAGAAGCCCGCGTTACGGCTGAGGCGTACGATCGTCAACGCGTGAATAGAAGTTCCGTGGAACTTGTTCGGCAGAGAGGACAAGATCTCCTCGATCTGCGAGTCGTTGCTGTGATCGTCTACCAAGATGAGGTGGCTCGGAAGATCGGTGTTCTCTGCCAATGCATCGAGGCAGTCGCGTAGCTCGCGGGCCGCGTTGTGAATGGGTACGATGATATCGACCTGAGTGGCTTGTGAACTCGATCCGATGGAGTGGGGTGTTTCCCGTAGTTGCGCCCCCAAGAGAGCTGGTTTCGTCTCAGTTGGGCTTTCAGATAGCGCACGGGTGCTCGCCAAGGTCTTCTGTACGAGCGCCTGCATGGTCGTGCCCTTCGCCGACACGCGATTCACTCCAGCGGCTCTGAGGCGCGAAGCGTCTTGTGCATCCGATGCAACTACCAGATCCGCACCGTTCGCCAATTCAACGAACCACTGCAGAGGATACAATGCCCCGATTTGGTCGTCGCAAGAGACGAGACGAATTCCGCTGTCTTTGCGAGAGCCGCTATCTCGAGAGCTTTGGATGTTCGGAGCAGGATAAGGGTCACGACCTCCTCGCCCCGATGCACGCTCTATCTCTCGGTCCGCTGCCGATAGAATATCGATCCAACCTGCGTCGTCACGAGACGGGTCGGATACTATTCCTGTTCCTTGAAGTATGCGGACGGCTTGAGTTCGGGGCGCTTCTCTATCGAAGGTGTGGCGTTCCACGCGAGCTTCCGGGGTCGATGCGAGGACATCGTCCGACAGTGTAATGCTCGGTTCGAAGATGACCTTTCCGCGCGGCTGGAGTGTCGCTGCGCTCAGCATTCGTAGTGCTCCAGGTTGCGTGACCCAGATGACATCGTAATCAGGAAGATGGTGTTGCAAGAGGTGATCGAGTTCGTCGCTGTAGTCTATCGGGAGACAGGTTACGTTCCCAGGTAGGTGTCCGGTCTGGTTCGACTGTCCAGAGGAACCTATTCGTTCGGTCTCGAGCAATGTTACGGCGAAGCCTTCGCGTGTGAGTTCTCGAAGAGTCGTCAGATACCCCTTTGTTCTTTTCGAAGGAGGATCCAGTGAATCTGTCATGAAAAGTATGCGAGTCGGTCTAGCTGGAGCGCCTTCCGTGGCCTTACGCGTGTCTCTCGAAAGCGAGTCTTCGAGCGTTACGACAGCTTGCAGGACGAAAGCGGACGTCGCGCCGTTTGGGAGGAGGGCGAGAAAAGTTATCGGCAAGGGGCCGCTACGAGGGCTCGAGCAGGGGATGTTCCCCACGAATCCCGGTTTGCTCTCGGGGGATAGCGAAGCGAACGTGCCGTGCAGATCAGGGCGTGCTACGGTCGAGAGCATCACGATCGGTTCGTCGGGTATGCCCGCTTGAAGTACGACGAACCCCGAATTGCCATGAGTCAGCCATCCTTCGATACGAAGACTCCACCGTCCATCGGGATGGGCGATACACCGCGCCGAGTCGATGTGCCCGAGGAGCTGTGGTGATGGAATCTGGTGTGACATGCTTCGATGATACTGGGTTCGATCACTAAGATGATCACCAAGGGCCCTGGGCTTCAGTAAACGGAGGGACTACGCGCACGTCAATTTGTGGCGCTTTGCGGCGTTATTTCAGGGGTATAGGCTTACTTCCCTAGGAGAGGAGCCGTAGAGCGAGAGCTGGGGCCTGATTGGCTTGAGCTAGGACGGCGGCGCCCACCTGGGCAATAATATTGCGCCGTATCAGGTCTGCGGATTCGGAGGCTACATCGATGTCACGGATACGTGAGGCGGCGGCTTGTGTGTTTTCACGCATCGCTGAGATCTGGCTTACGGCAGCCTCGAGGCGGTTGTTCAGGGCTCCGAGGTGTCCACGCTTCTCGCTTACATTCGCGATGGCGGCCATGACCGCATCGAGAGCGGTTCTGCTCGCTTCCATTGCGGCATTCGTAGTTGCTGCGTTGAGTGAGTACGAAAGCCTGTCTCCCTGCGCCAGCATGAGAGCTCCCAAAGTTCCTTTGGAATTCGAGGTGAGGAAGGAGATCTGCGATGTAGAGTGGCTGTCGAAGCCCACCTGGAAGCTCAAGTCCACATCGTCCATCAGCATCGTCACCCCGTTGAAACGGGTAGTAGCCGCGATTCTATCGATCTCCGAGGCGAGTGCGATGAACTCCTGGTTCAAGGCGGAACGTTGGATATTCGTGTAGGTACCGTTAGCCGATTGTTCTGCTAATTCGGCCATGCGCGGGAGTATCTGATTGATTGACGCAAGGGCCGAGTCGGAGAGAGAGACTAATGATATCGCGTCATTCGCATTGCGTACTGCAACGGATGCGATGCGGGCTTTGGTCTGAAGTGACTCAGAGATCGCAAGCGCAGCGGCATCGTCCGAGGCGGTGACTATCCGCGATCCAGACGCGAGGCGCTGGAAGGTCTGCGACAACGAGGTGCCATTGGACTCAAGGAGTCGCTGGCTTCGTATAGCAGCTATGTTCGCCTGTATCGAAATAGTCACCGTTATACTCGCAAATTACGAATACACTCGGATCTGAGATCGGTAGATTGGCGGATTTTCTAAAGAGGGTATGGTAGGGAAGGGGCTCCCAGGAGGCCCGGCGTGCCAAAAAAACGACACACACGCGTGTGTGTGGCCGCCAAGGGCCTATGTATCCGTCTTGGAGAGGGCGCACAAACCCCGCGGGCTCGTAAGCGCCTCGAAAAGACGGTTCTCTGACACGACAGCGCGCTGCACACACTACCGGCGGATACAATCCTCCGGTTAGATACACAGCTATGACGTTATGAAGTTCGCAGGTGGGGGAAGGTTTCAAAAAAAACAGATGTTTTTTTACTCTACAATCATCCACCTCTCACCTGAGTCGATGGGTTAGAGACCAAGAACCTGTTTCTACGCAACAAGCATGGCGACGCGCAGTGGATAGCCCCCTTTTTCCGCCCCTCAGAGTGATGCTAGTGTGCTCGACATGGACATCCTCCCACAGCTACTCGTCAATGCACTCATCACAGGCAGCATCTATGCCTTGGTGGCTGTGGGGTTTTCGCTCACCTATGGAGTGCTGAAAATTCTGAACTTCGCCCACGGGCACCTGTTGATGACGGGAGCGTATCTTTTTTACCTCTTCTCGGTGGAGTACGGTCTGGCGTTGCCGTTGGCGGCGCTCTGCACGGCGCTGGGCGCTCTAGTCCTTGCGCTGTTCACCTTGTTCGTGTTTGTACTCCCTTTTCAGAGTTACAGTACATTTCTTCCGCTCGTGACTACGTTGGCCTTGGCAACGATCCTCGAGTCGGTTGTCTCGATGGGGTTCGGAGTCAATGTAAAGACGCTCGACAGTGGGAGTGCCGCGGAGAGTTTCGAGATAGGATCGGTATACGTAACCCCACTGCAGATCGTAATCATCGCGAGTGCGTTGATCATCCTCGCTGGATGCGCGTACCTCCTTCATTCAACCTCCTTCGGTCGCCGTGTGCGAGCCATGGCGGAGCTGCACGTCGGGGCTCAGGCGCTCTCGATCGATGTTCAACGCACGATGGTCGTGGTGTTTTCGCTCAGCGTGCTCCTCTCGGTGTATGCGGGCATCATGGTGGGGTACGAGACGAATCTCCAGCCGACCATGGGACATGGATACACGATGAAGGCGCTCGCTGCGATGATTTTAGGTGGGCTCGGTAATCTCTGGGGTACGATTATCGGGTGTTATATCTTGGGTGTGGTCGAAAACCTGGGGATAGGACTCGATTTCGGCGAGTACTCCCTACCTGCCGGGTACAAAGATGCCTTTGCCTTTGTTGTGATCCTTCTGGTGCTCCTGGTTCGCCCGCAGGGGTTGATGTCGTGGCGGAGGCGCCTGGCGTAGGATACCATGGAATACCTGATTCACCTGGCGATCTTGGTCGGCATCTACCTGATTTTGGCGCAGAGCTTCAACGTGACCGTAGGTCTGGGAAAGCTGTTTAACCTGGCGCACGTCGCTGGATACGCAGTCGGTGCATACGTGACAGCATTGGGCTCCACAGAGCTCGGGATGAATCCCGTGCAGTGCATGATCTCAAGTGCCTTGCTGAGTGGGCTCTTCGCATTCCTTCTCGGCGGGATTGCGCTGCGCTTGGCGGGTGACTACTTCGCGATAGGAACGCTGGCCTTCAGCGCTATCGTCTCCGCACTGCTCGTCAACTGGAAGAGTGTGACGCACGGTGTTCTTGGTATTCCCGGCATCCCACGGCCAGAGTTCGGTACTCTGCAGTTGTACGACAATAGCCGATTCCTGGTGTTGGTGGTGGGAATGGTCGTGGTATCGCTCGGAGTGTTGTACCTACTTTTTGTCAGTTCGTTCGCCAGGGTTCTCAGGGCGCAGTCGGAAAACAGATTAGCTGCGATGGCGTTGGGGCGTGACGTGCGAATGGTCAACACGACGGCGTTCTTTGTCTCCGCGTTCTTTGCCGGATTGGCTGGATCGCTTTTCGCCTACTACCTCAACTACATCGATCCGAGTTCCTTCGCCTTCTCGGAGATGGTGTTCCTGCTCACGATCGTGGTGGTGGGCTCTCCTGGATCGTTCTGGGGTTGTGTCGCTTCGACGGTGTTTCTGGTGTTGCTTCCGGAACCACTTCGCTTCATTGAGATCCCTTCGTCTATCCTCGGGCCCATGCGACAGCTCCTACACAGCCTGGTGCTGTTCGCATTCGTATGGCTCAACCGTAAAAAGCTCTTTCCTTCGCAACGAGAGGTATAAATGTTACGCGTATCCGATCTTCATCTTAGCATTGGCGATGCAGCGATCTTGAACGGGGTGACCTTCAGTGCTCAGCAAGGCGATACGATCGGTATTATCGGCCCTAATGGAAGCGGTAAGACATCTCTCTTTAACTGCCTGAGTGGTTTCGTGTTGCCACACAAGGGAACTATACATCTCAACGAAGGAGATATTACGGAGCTGGCTCCCTTTGAGCGAGCGGAGCGTGGCATAGGAAGGGTCTTTCAAAGCTTCGGCATCTTTCGGGAGATGTCGGTGCTGGAGAACCTGATGGTGGCTTTGGAGGGTCGCGCAAGTCTGTGGCGTACGCTCTTTCCCTGGTCGCAGAGTAGTCGAGCGATTCGCGAGGAGGCCAAGGACTATGCGGCTCAAGTAGGTTTAGTAGAGAAGATCAATCACAAGGCAGGCTCTCTCTCGGGTGGACAGATGCGCTTGCTCGAGATAATTCGCGCGTTGGCTTTCGGCGCAGAGCTCTTCTTGCTCGATGAGCCGACTGCCGGTGTTTCGCCCAAGATGAAGGAGGAGGTGGCACTCCTCATCAGCAGAGTGCAGTCGCTCGGAAAGACGACGCTCATCATCGAGCACGATATCAACTTCGTGCAGAGCTTTAGCAAACGGGTGATCGTCCTCGATCAGGGTAGGGTGATCCTCGAGGGTACACCTGAGGAGGTCCGTCGCAACGATCTCCTACAAGAGATCTACTTCGGAAAGACGGCACGACACGCTGCGATGTAAGGCTGCTCGCGCCCCTCCTGCTCTGTATGTGCCTGAAATAACTCGTCTTTAGTGTGTCTATAAAGAAAGTTGCAAATTGTGTTGCCTTGGGATGCAAAATTATTGCATCCTTAAGAAAAGATGAGTGTGCTCGATACCTGCCGACACATGATCGGCTTCGACGGCAGTCAGGGTTTCTCATCGTCGTAAGAATGACTAGGTGAAAGGCAAGAGGAATAGGTATGAAGGACTCGTTAAGGATGGTGTTGAGTGTTACGCTGGTTGGTATCATCGGTTTCTCCGCAGCGGAACCGGCCGAAGCTAAGCGTCGCAAAGTGCGGCCTGTAGTAGTGCGGGGCGAGATAAGTGCTCTTTCCGCAACGTCGGTCACCGTGAATTCGATGGAGATTGCGCTGACCTCGCGCACGAAGTACGAGGGTTTTACTGAGAACCTCGTCTCTCTCGATGCTTTCGCGGTAGGGGACTGCGTGAAGGTGAAATTGCTCCCTCGACAGGATACTCCGGTAGCTCGAGAGATGGAGCTCGAAGCGCACTGCAAGACCGCGGTCTCGGGTAGTCGGGAAGACGATTGCTCCGGCGATGATCGCACCTCGTCGCGTAGGCCGCGATCGAATAGCTCTGATGACAATGGTGGTCAGACGATCGATGATGGAGATCATGACGACGATTCGCGAGATGATAGAGGTCGGGGTCGAGGTCGCGGCCGTGGCCGGGGCGGTAGGTAAATTACGACGAGGGGTGGAGTAGCATGGTCAAGGAGCTCGTGCTCTCATCGTTGCTCCACCTCGTACGACCGATCGTGCGGCTCTGTCTGAAGCACGGAATTAAGTTGGGAGAGATCGTCGATGCACTCAAGCGCTCATATGTGGCGCAGGCTGAGGAGCTTCTGGAGAAGCAAGGTGCTTCGATCAGTCATAGCCGCATCACGCTCATGACAGGTGTGCACCGCACGGATGTAGCAAACATCCGATCTGAGGAGCGCTTCGAGCCTCGTCAAAAACACACAGCAAGCGATGTCATTAGCCAATGGCGGTACGACCCCAGGTTCTGCTCGAGTCCGGGCAGACCACGTCCGCTCTCCTTCGACAGTAAGACGAGCGAGTTTGCAGAGCTCGTGCAATCGGTCAGTCATTCAGTTAGTCCATATACCGTCGCTTTTGAGTTGGAGCGACTCGGCATGTTGAGTCGTACGAGGGATGGTCGATTGAAACTGCTGACTAGGGTGTATGTTCCCAAGGGCGATCCTGCGGCTGTCTTGGAGATGCTCGGCGAGGATGCCGACGATCTCTTTCGAGCCGTTGAGCAGAATGCATTTCGGGAAAACGAAGAGCAACCGCTCAACCATCACCTCAAGACGGAGTACCGAAATGTTCCCAGCGAGGCCCTCGAGGAGATCCGTCGCTGGAGTGCGCGCGAGGGGTCGGCGTTTCATGAGAGGGCGCGAAACTTCCTGTCAAAGTACGATCGAGATCTCAATCCGAAGCTCACTGGAACTGGCACCTATCGCGTCGCGATCGGCTCGTTCGGGGTAATAGAAGAGGTATCTGAGGTAGGAGTAGCCCACAAAGAAACGGGCGAAGTAGAGAAGGGAGACAATATATGAGGGTAGCGTGCCTGATTCGATTGAAGGAGCGGGTTCAGAGTGTGAGTATGCTCGTCCCGTGGATGAGGTCTGGCTTACTTACCTTAGTCGTCGCAGTCTTACTCGCTGGCTGTGGGGGGGGAACACGTGGAAGTGGTGGCCAATTCTACGAGGGTTTCGTGGGCGATTCTGGGGGTAAAGCTCTCTCGAACGTAATGGTGACTCTCTTGGCAAGTGGTGATTCGGCGACCTCCGATGCGCAGGGGCGATTCGTCATCGAGACGGAAGGGTTGGCAGGTGCGCTCGATGTGATGCTCGAGGGGGATGGTTTCCAAGCCACTACCACCACCGCGCCTGTCCCAGCGGATGCAAAACGAGTACGCCTCACCCTTACGGTAGTCTCTGTAGGGCAGAGACCGCAGGTGACTTCGACGGTCGAGGTCGTCGAGCGCACCGAAGCTGAAGGTGATTCGGGGCGGGGAGATGATGGGGATGATGATTCTCGCGACGATGATGATGGCGGGTCGGACGATGACGATGATCAGGACGATTCGAACGGAGACGATGGAGACGACGTAGGTGACGACGACGGCCGTGACGATTCTAATGACGATGATGGGAGTTCGGGCGGTGATGATGACCAAGATGATTCGAGCGATGATTCCAGCGGGGGCTCAAGTGGCTCTGGTGGAGGTTCTGATGGCAGCGATGATGACGGTGCACCGCGAGATGGCGATTCCAAGAGGGCTGAGGGTACGATCTCTAGACTCTCGAGTACTAGCGTTACGGTATCAGGAGTAGATTTTCTCCTTTCATCGTCGAGCGATTTGCGGGATGCGGATGGTAATCCGACGAGCCTTTCGAGCTTCGCAGTTGGACAGAAGGTAAAAGCTCGCGGTCGGTATCAGGGGGGAGTGCTGGTACTGGAGCGTCTAGAGTTGGATGATTGATATCCTTTCAGGGGGCGCCTCGCGGCGCTCGATGCATATACGTGAGCGCTACGAGATTGAGCGGATCAAATTATCGGCCGCCTGCTCCAATACGGCATCCTCCACCGAGAACATGAAGCGGATAAAGGTGCTGCGCCGCGGGTCTCCCTTCACTTCAGGTCCCAAGAAATCGCTTGCTGGAACTCCGGCTACGTTTGCGCTGCGCAGAAGTTCGTGTACAGCCTCTTCTGAGGTCATATTCGGAAAGCGCTGGGTGGTGTCCGCGATCACGTAGTATGCCCCCTGGGGGATCGATGGTGTGAGCCCGGCTCGCGCGAGGGCATCACAGAGGATCGAACGTTTGCGTGTGTATTTCTCCCGTTGTTCCTCGTAGAAAGAAGCAGGCAGGGCGCGGATCCCGTGCGCTACTCCGTGCTGTAACGGGGTAGGGGGGCAGACGAAGATCTGATCTGCTATTGTGCGTAGAAGCTCACTGAAGTCAGGTGGGCTAACCAGGTATCCGATGCGCCATCCGGTGATAGCGAACGTTTTGGAATAGGAGCCCATCGTGATCGTGCGCTCCGCCATGTCGGGCAGCGAGGCGAGTGAGGTGTGCGTTCTACCGTCGTAGGTCAGGTATTCGTACACCTCATCGGTTACGACAAGGAGATCGTTTTCGAGGGCAACTGTTCTGAGCGCTTCCAGTTCTTCCCTAGTGAATACCTTCCCCGTAGGGTTTCCCGGATTGGTAAGCAGTATGAATTTCGTCTTCGGACTCACGGCTGCTCGTACGGACTCGATATCGAAGCTCCACTCGCTTCCTGTGAGCGGTATGTAGCGCTCGACTGCGTGCCGTCGCCTGAGCGTATTTCTGTGGTACGGGTAGAAGGGAACGAATCCGATGACCTCGTCTCCCGGAGCGAGGAACGCTTCACAGATAACCTCGAAGGCTCCCGTGGACCCCGGCGTAACGAGGATTGAGTTGGGTGACGTGGAGATATGGTTGAAGGTGTGCAGCCTTTCGGCGAGCGCCTCACGGAGCTCGACGATCCCCTGGGCTAAGCTGTAGCGGTTGTGGCCGTTCTTGAGAGCCTTCTCTGCGCCTTCCAGGACCTCGGCCGGAACGGGGAGCATGCACAGCCCTTGAGCCAAGTTGATCCCGTTTGTGCGAGCGATCTCGAGGCCTATCAGCCGGAGCGCGGGTGTTTCGAATTCGAAGGGGACGGTGAGGGTACGCATGGTTTGGCGACCAAAATAACGAAGTTGCTGTAGTGTTGTGGATACTATCGCCGCGAGGGGCCCGAGGAAAGGGCGTTTCCCAGTACCGAGACCTACTTCAAGGTCCGCAAGGTACCCATTTGACCAAAGACCCTTTCAGCGAGGGAATAACCGCTCCGCTTCACCATTGCATGAACGTCAGCTAGATGTCGTTGGGCGAGAGGTTCGAGCTCGGCTATTAATTGTGCACGCAGTTGCACAGCACTCTCATCCTTAGGTGCCGATCCTGTCCAATCGTTGCATGCAACAGCTCGACCCGAATCCTGGTAGAATACGACCGAGAGAAAGGGTCCGCTCCACGTACGGAGAGCCTCTAACTCATTTCCGCTGTGAGGCATCACGTACAGGCTCAGCTCCGGACGGGGAGCTCTGATTCCGTTGCCGTAATACTCGGGTGTTCCACGTTCGGATAGCCAAGAGGCCTCTTTTTGTGAGGCCATCACCCCGCCGAATCCGATTATGCGACCACGTCCACTCGGGAGTTCCTCACAGCACCACGGGGCAAGCCCGGCATTCGATACGTGTAACCGATCTCCACCGACAAAGGCGAGAGGAAGGGCGCGCTGCCCGACGACGCCGTGGGTGCCGAGTGCGTTGTTGAAAAATACGGAGGTGTCGCGCTCGCCCTGTTCGACCGAGTAGAAGCCGTTGTACGGACTAGCATCAACGAGAACTGGAACACATTTCGGACCATCGGCCCGCTGCTCCTGAAAAAACGCGATGCAGACGTTGTGGTACAGATTGCCCAGGCTCATGACGTACACGTCGGCCGGGATGCCTCGGGAGACGAAGAAGCTGCGCGCTGCTGGTGCCGAGTCGGCACACTGGTGACAGCGCGAGGAGGGTAGATCGGGGCTCTCTCCCCACGGAGCTCGGATGCCCCAGACATCCTCTTTCTCTTCAAAGGGCACGAACTCGAGCTCGTTCGCAAGGGCGCCATACCCGTATCTCTCCGGAGGGAAGAGTGTCGGCGCTATATGGCTGCCAAATTCCGTAAGGAGCGCTGCGTTTGCAGGAGATAGCAGAGGCTGTGCAGTGAGCGGCTCACAGGTCTCTTTGCTCATGCGGGAGAAGTGCTGGTGTGGCATCTCAGGTGATGCAGATGAAACGCGAGTGAGAAATCGGCCCGCCCCCTCGATTTGGGTTGGCATCGAGCGATCCCCCATAATCGCGTACATCGCGGCGGCCGTTGCATCAAATGCTTCGAAGCCCGTCATCTTGAAGAGTTCGCGACGGCAGGTAATCGCATCGAGGGTAGGCACGGTCAGCATCGCATCACGGATCTCCGCAAGCGATAGACAGCGCGGCAGCATACCACACAACTCGTCCTTCACTGCAGCCCTGTTTCCCCGAAAATTCTCATGCATACGAAGTCCGCAGAGATCAGCTAGGGCGAGCGCCGCATGGGTCGGGCTCTGGCTTGCAAGTGCGTCCAGGATCTCTGGGGCCAGTCCGCCATCGGGCTGCTGGCTCTCCGCCTCTAGGAAGCGGGCGAGTTTATAGGGCGGCAGCTCAAGGACTGTTTGCATCGTTGTAGAGACGCATGGCCCCGCATCGTTGCGTATCTCGGGGATCGCACGAGCTGCGTTCGAGGATATCTCATTTCCCATCGGGACTACTCAAAAGTTCAGGAACATTTCCAGTGTGAGGGACGGAGTAAAAGTGTCCCGAATCGGAGAGCAAGCAAAGAAGAAGCCCAAAACAAAGGCCTCTTATGAGCATACCTGTTCTGCGGAAAAAAAGGAAATCTGGGGAAGGGGCGAAACCTACCTGTGGTCTCGCGGTCACTTGGGACGTGAACGTGCACGTGCCCGAACATCTTGATGTTTTTGTTCCGGGTACGTTTACGTTCAGGTGCACGAGCACGTTCACGTGGTAGAGTGACGGGTTTTGCCTCGCTTCCCTAAGCCCCTCATGTCTGGCTCATAGCCCTTCCAGATGACTAGAACCCTGTCCGAGAACATGTACGCCCAAGCCTTCTTCTGTGCCGTGCGGATCGTCCACACTCCTTCTTTTAGGGGCGGGCAGAGTGGGGTAATAGTATGGCCATGCAGAAATCAGTCCACGAAGGTAACGATATCGACCGCATGAATGAGCTCGTCGCCGAGCTCAACGATCATTCATACCGTTACTACGTACTCTCGCAGCCTACGATCAGCGATGCCGAGTACGACGAGAAGTTTCGCGAGCTTCAGGAGCTCGAAATGCGCTATCCAGATAATATACGGTCGGATTCTCCGACCAGACGGGTCGGCGCCAAGTCATTGGAGGGGTTCTCTACAGTCCGACACAAACTCCCGATGCTCTCCCTCGACAACGCGATGAACGAGGATGAGTTGACTGCATTCGATGAGCAGGTAAGGAGGTTCCTCGCCAAAGATGGAGCGGCCCGTGACGAGATAGAGTATACGGTCGAGTTCAAGTTCGATGGCGTCGCTGTGTCCCTGATGTACGAGGACGGTGTGTTGAAGCAGGCAGCGACTCGTGGAGACGGTACTTCGGGTGAAGACGTCACGGCGAATATTCGAACGATCAAGGCCATCCCGCTCAAACTTCGTGGCAAAGCCGAGCTTCGAGGAACGTTCGAGGTGCGCGGGGAGGTGTTGTTCCGTAAGAAGGAGTTCGAAGCCCTCAATGCGGAGCGTCAGGCGCGGGGGGAAGAGAGCTTCGCCAATCCACGTAACGCGGCCTCGGGTAGTTTGAGACAGCTCAATCCGCAAGAGACGGCGAAGCGCCCTTTGTGGTTCTTCGCTTACGGGATCGGTGTAGTCGAGAGTGACTCTCCTGTGCTCAAAGGTGTTCAGAGCAGAACGCTCTCGCATGCGATGGAAACCGTGGAATCGCTCGGATTTTCGATCTCCCCCGGATACAACGTCGTGAAGGGTGCGAGCGGGCTCGTGCAAGCGTATCGCGACGGAGAGGCTGCGCGAGATGCTTTACCGTTCGAGGTGGATGGTATCGTCATCAAGGTGAACGATACGTCCTTGCACGAACGCCTGGGCTTCAGGCAACGCTCGCCGCGTTGGGCGATAGCTGCGAAGTTCAAGCCGGTGGAGGCTGTAACGACCCTCGAAGATATCACCGTGCAGGTTGGACGCACCGGAGCGCTGACACCGGTAGCGGCACTGACCCCGGTACGGGTAGGGGGTGTGGTCGTATCGCGAGCCACTCTGCACAATCAGGACGAGATCGAGCGTAAAGGGTTGCTGATCGGCGACAGGGTCGTAGTTCGTCGGCAGGGAGACGTAATTCCCGCTGTAGTCGCAGCGATAACTGCCAGCCGAACGGGTGAAGAGCGAGCGTTCGCATTTCCCAAGGAGTGTCCTGAATGCGGAACGAAGGTGGAGCGCGTTCCGGGTGAGGCGGTGGTGAGGTGTCCCAATCCGCGCTGTCCAGCGAAGGTGCACAATCGGATCCTCCACTACGCCTCGCGTGATGCGATGGACATCGAGGGGTTGGGCGACAAGATGACAGGGCTGCTCCTCGAGCACGGACTCGTACGCGATCTCCCGTCCATCTATCAACTCTCTGTGGAGAAGCTCCAAGAGCTTCCACGTATGGGCGAGCTGTCGAGTCAAAATCTGGTGGATGCAATCGAGGGAAGTAAGCATCGGCCGCTCGATCGTTTTGTCTTCGCCCTTGGGATTCGTCACGTCGGCTCGAAGACCGCAATGACGATAGCGCAACAATGTCGAAGGATAGAGAGTTTTCTCACGCTCACCGAGGAGGATCTCCTGGCGATGGAGGAGATCGGTCCAGAGACGGCAGCCTCTGTGTCTACGTTTCTCGCAGATGAGGAGGAGGTCGCTATGGTGCAGCGACTTCTCGGATTGGGTGTTCATCCAGAGCAAATTAAGGTGTCAGCCGCCAGCGGCGGAGCTCTCGAGGGAAAGACCTTCGTCCTCACAGGAACTCTATCTTCCATGGGACGAAAGGATGCCGAGACTTTGATCATCGAGCGTGGAGGAAAGGTATCCTCCTCTGTCAGCAAGAAGACGAGTTATGTCGTCGCCGGAGAGTCGCCGGGTTCCAAGCTGGACGCTGCACGTAAATTGAGCGTGCCAGTTTTGAGCGAGGAGGAGTTTGTGGGATTGATCGGGCGGTAGGGAGTAAAGAGGCCAAATAGTGCGTCGTTGCGAAGCTATGATGAGGTTTTTGGTAGTCCCCTTGGCTAATCGCTATCGCAGATATCGGTTCGTCGCGGCAGCGAGCGCCACGCCATCATCGATGTCTGGTGGGTCTTGCGAATCTGCGAAGCCAGGCGCGACCACGGCGTACCACCGGCCGGGAGGCCAGCCAGGCGCGAGGTGCGTACGACGAAGAAGGCGAGCCTTCGGATGATATTCAGTTGCGCTTGATAACGCCGAAGGGGAGTATTAAGTACCATGGCTCGACAACCGGGTTTGTTGGAGCACTGGAGCTCTAGCTTCGGCAACAACTCACTGGCGTTGAGTATCTGAGTATACGATCGCTGTAGCTGCCCGTACGCACGGGTAAGTTTGTGGAGAGCTCGCGCCCGTGCTGTGCCTTTCAACATCTTAGAGGCACGAACGGAATAGAACTCGGCGAGCTTGCGACCCAGGAACATTGCCTGCCGTGCGAGGTCGTCAGAGCGAACAATTGCTTCGGCGCGGCGGAACGTATCGCAGCCACCATTTTTGAGATCGAGGGACACGGCAGTAATCTGGGGAGCGAAGAAGCCTGTCGTAACACGCACTTCTTTTGGGAAAAAAGAGAGTCCGGTGAAGTTTGGTTCGATCCGATAGGTACCTTCTGGGATTTCGCGGAATACGTACGTACCGTCGAGGGCAGTCACTGCACTCAGGGTACCGTATTCATTGTTGATCGCATACGCGCGATCGAAGGCGTTGATCCCCGCTATGCGGTATAAGTAGATGACGACGTCAGGTATTCCCGCCCCGTCACCGTTGATCACTCTTCCGAGAAGTCTGGTGTTGGGTGGGGCACGCTGCTCGCCGTTTTGAACGATGATGGTGCGCGCCGGAGCCTGGTCATTCGGGTCCACTGTCGAGTCGATGATATCTGCTCCCGAACGTCCGGTCGCCTCGATCGGATAATTACCCGCATCTGCTGGAATATATACCCTGAACACAAGGGTCACAGTTTGTCCTGGAGCCACACTGCGAGGTGTTCGGAATAGAAGAGTTGAGCCCGCGCTTTCGGGATCTCCTTCACGAGTACCTTCATACTCCGTCGAATTCGGAACATACATGGCTTTTGCAGCTCCCGACGCAGCAAGGGTTATAGACAGGACATCCAGCGTCCCATACGCGCTCCCGGAGTTCGTGATCTTCGCGGTGATTGTGCTCGGTCCTGCCCCCACGAGCAGATTCGGAGCCGAGGAAAGCGTCAACGAAAGTCTCGGGCCGAGATTGAACGGAGTGGGAGTCTGTGTGGTCGTAGGAGTCGGGGTTCTAGTGGTAGTAATTGTTGGAGGCGGTGTTCCAGTTGGAGTGGAGGTCGCCGTGGCACTTGGTGTTGACGTCGGCGTCGCTGTTGCAGAGGCGCTTGCCGAGGGCGTTGCACTTGGAGTGCTCGTTGGGGTTTCGGTTGGAGTCTCCGTAGGAGTGTAGGTAGGCGTGTTCGTCGGAGTGCTCGTTGGAGTTTCGGTCGGAGTCTCTGTTGGCGTTACCGTGGGTGTTGCCGTTGGTGTTTCGGTGGCCGTTGCAGTGGCCGTTGCAGTAGATGTTGGAGTTTCTGTCGGAGTCTCCGTGGGAGTGTAGGTCGG
>JBILEW010000152.1:0-5557 GCA_044351885.1 Bdellovibrionota bacterium | reverse complement strand
GCAGAGGATACATCTGCGGTTTTTCTCCGCCGCGAAAATCAAATATCAATCAAACCTCCCCTTTCTCGCGACGGGTAGGTTTTGCCTCGCTTCCCTAGGAAAGCAACCCTTCGATCTTCTGTTCGTCTTGAGCCGACGGGTTCAAAAGTGTCACGTGACCCAACTTTCTTCCCGGTCGTGGAGACTTGCCATACAGGTGGAGCTTGGCGTTGGTGATGCTCGAAATAGTTTCGAGCGGCGGAATCGTGCCGATCAGATTGAACATGACTGCTCGCGCGTGAGGTTCTACCGAACCGAGAGGCATGCCCGTAATCGCACGGATGTGATTTTCGAACTGACTGGTAACGGTGCCATCGATCGTTGCATGGCCTGAGTTGTGGACTCGCGGTGCTATCTCGTTTGCGAGAAGTTCTCCCCTCACATGGAACAGCTCTATACCGATGACTCCGACGTAGTCGAGGTCATCAAGTACTGTAGTCGCAATCTCGTGCGCGGCAGACCGCAGCTCCGGAGTGATGTCGGGCGCCGGTATTTCGGAACGATGCAAGATACCGTTGCGATGGTCGTTCTGCGCTAGAGGATACGTGAGGACAGTCCCGTCCTGCGCTCGGACGGCAATCACCGACAATTCTCGGGAAAAGGGTACGAATCCCTCCACAATCAGAGGGGAATCCCCAAGATCTCTCCATGCTGCAGCGATATCTTCCTCGCTTTCGAGCATCCGTTGTCCCTTGCCGTCGTATCCGAGCCGACGTGTTTTGACCATGCAGGGAAGCCCTAATGTGTCACATGCTTCGCGTAGTTCGGCCTCGGAGTCGGCTGCTTTGAATCGAGGAGTTGCTACACCGAGTCCCTGTAAGAACTCCTTCTCTACCAATCGGTCTTGAGATACTTCGAGGGCGCGGGGGGGAGGATACACCGGTACGAACTTCGCCAGGTGATGGGCGGCATCGCACGGCACGTTTTCGAACTCGTAGGTGATGACGTCGCAGTGCTTTGCAAAGTTCTCCAAGGCCTTTTGATCGTCGAAGGAACCGACCGTGATAGCTCCGAGACCTTTGCAGGGAGCACCTTCTGATACGTCGAAGAAAGAGAAGGAGTGTCCAAGAGGATACCCTGCTAGAGCGAGCATCCGTCCGAGTTGACCAGCGCCCAAAATTCCGATTCGCATTGCGTCAGCCGTTCTTCAAGGAGGGAGAGGGGAGTGAAAGCACCTTCTCGGTTTGCGTTGTACGGAAGCGCTGCAGCGCTTTGGATATTTCGGCATGTTTGATGCCCAATATGCTCGCCGCAAGCACAGCAGCGTTCGTGGCACCCGCTTTTCCGATCGCTACGGTTGCTACCGGAATACCGGCAGGCATCTGCACAATCGAGAGAAGGGAGTCCATGCCCTGCAGTGCTTTCGATTCGACGGGCACCCCGATCACCGGCAGATGAGTCAGCGAGGCTACCATTCCTGGCAGATGGGCGGCACCGCCAGCTCCCGCAATAATTACCTCGAGACCGCGCTCTGCGGCCCCTGAAGCGTAGGAGACCAGGAGATGGGGGGTCCTGTGTGCCGAAACCACCTTGGTTTCGAAGGCAACGCCGAGCGACTGCAGCGTTTCCGCGCATCCCTGCAGGGTATCCCAGTCAGATTGCGAGCCCATTATGAGCCCGACCAGAGGTGAGGCTTCTTTGGTCATCATAGCGTCTGAGCGTACCCCCGAGGGGAAACCTCAGTCAATGAGATCCGTCCGGCATTTACACTCAAGAGATGTCCGTCCGTGCCCTGCTTCCCTACTAATTTCCAATCAGCTTGGTTGCCGTAAGGAGCTCGACGAGTTGATCCGCTACATACCGGTGACCCAGTTCATTGGGGTGGCAGCCATCCGAGGTCACGTAGAAGAGCCTGTTGCGCTTCAGATCGTCTGGGTAAGCGCGCTCCATGCGTTCGACATATTCGGGATACAGTTCTCCCTTCTGAATTTGAGGAAGAAGCTTCACGAGCTTGCTCTGGCCATTGAGCCACAGAAACCCATTGTTCTTGGCTTCGAGGCGGGCTTTTCGGGCATAGGCTGGGTGGGCGCACAGCCCTAGGAAAACCACCCCTTTGTTCCCAAGCTCCTTCGCCGTCTGTCCCATGGCGACCATGTTGTGGCCGTAGTCCTGTATAGACACCGCAGGTACGCGTTTGGGAGCAAGGCCATCCTCTGCAGAGACCGATTTTCCGGAGATCTTTGGAGAGGGCAGAAGTCCTTTGAGTATAGTGACAAGAGCACTCTTCTGCAGAACGGCAAGCACTCTCAACAGTGAGCGCTTTCCGGTAAATCGAGATACCTGTTCAGTGTGGCTGGTGAAAACGCCTTTTGCATCGTTAGCACCAAATCCCAAAATCACGACATCGGATTGAAATTTTGGAGCGAAGGTATCGAAGAGCAGCTTCCCATATGCCGAGGAGTCTCCCGGGATCGCGAAGTTTGCAACTTCGATGGTCTTGTTGGGATAGCGCTGCTGAAGTTCGTGTTGCAGGAGCATCCACCATGAGTCCTCTGCATTGACGCCCCATCCGAATGAGCTGGAGTCGCCGAATACCACTATACGAAAGGTATTCGGCCCCTTTTCAGGGGTGACAAGAGGGCCTCGAAAGCCGAGCGCATTTGCAGTGACTTCGTATCTGCGCGCTTGATCCGCCGAGATGAGGCTGAAGGTGTTTTTGACCGATTTGTGGGCATTCGGAATCATGCGAACGCGGTACCCCTCGCCCTCGACGAACATAGCGAGCCAATCGAGGGCATCCTTTGAAGGCTTTGTTCGAGCGAGCGCGTTGGCGTCCTTGAGCATCCACGTAGGCATCTCGAGCGCTACTGGCTGAGCTGCCGGTGTGGTTCCCACGCCGGCCATCAGAAGAAGGCGAGCGATCCCTTCGAGAAGTAGGAGCATGACGCACGGGACTCCGACGCTGAGGAGGATCTTGTGCTTGAGAGAGAGAGGTGACGAGTTGGTGGCCATTAGGAGACTGCTACAAAGTGCTTCCAGTCGAAACGTAGAGTCGGTACGAGGTGTCTCAGTTTACGGTCTGATCACATCCGACGCAGGAGCATGTGCGCATTGCTGCAACTCGCTCTCGAGCTGCGCGTAGGTCTCTCGTGAAGGTGCTCCCTTGACGAGCAAGCCTGACCACGAATTATCGAAATTAGCCAAGCACGTGCGGTCGATGAGCTGTGTACCCAGAAACGAAGGTCCAATGTCGTTGCTGTCGGGATTGAGGAGCGAGAACTGCCCACGTTTCCCAGCTAATGCGCCGGCATCGGTGCTGTTACAGAAGGTGTGTTCAGCAGAGGTCTTAAAACAAGTGTCACGCTCTTGGCCGCTGTAAGCGAAACACTCCTTCACGAGATCCGTACAGCGCTCGACGTTCTCGTTGGCATAGCACGTGCCGGAAACCAGGAGCGAAAGGCATGCACAGATAATGGCTGTAGGAAACGTCTTCATTGTAATCCTCACGGGGGTGGTTATCGGGTGTCTGGCAGGGGTGGTGTGCGTTTAAGCGCCGAGATACCTGCTCCAAAGAACCGCTCTGAGGATACCACTGCTGGGGATCCCAGGCTACGTTTGTAACCACAATTAACAGTCGGCGCTAACTACCTGAATACTGACACAATTCGGTTAGTGTTCCGAGGCATGACGAGGGGTGAATGAAGGCTATCTCCGTGTTGCCCGCACCTTTGCGCGGTTCTTTGTCGATCAGGCGGAATCCGAGGTCCGCGAGCCGTTTGAGTTCATAGCGTATGTCCTGAACCCGATAACAGACGTGGTGGAGTCCCGGTCCTCGAGACTGGAGGAACTTTCCAAGCGGTGAGTCTGGCCTAAGGGCGCTCAGCAGTTCGATCTTTGCGCCCCCCGTACTTAAAAACACCAACTCTACCCCCTGTGCGTCCAATTTCTCCCTGAAGGTGACGGTGGTGGCAGCCATGGTTTTGTAGAGCGACACTGCCTGTTCGATATCTGTAACGGCTATGCCGATGTGATCAACGCTCCAGCTTTCAGAGATTGTGTTGGCCATAAAGTACAAGGTGGCGCACTTGGGCTTGCAGAGCAAGCGTAAAGGTCACGCTCAATTCAACACCGCGCGCAGACAAAGATATGTCAGGGCTCCCGACATGTAGCCTGCAACAGCCAGGAGTGAGATCCGCTTTATGTACCAGAAGAAGTGGATTTGTTCCAACCCCATGGCAGCCACACCGGCTGCCGAACCGACTATGAGCGCGCTACCGCCAGTGCCGGCGCAGTATGCGAGAAACTGCCAAAAGAAATCGTCCATCGGATAGTGAGAGAGGGAGTACATACCCTGTGCAGCAGCGACCAGTGGTACGTTGTCCACGATTGCCGAGAGAAAACCTATCAGGAGTCCGACGATCATCGTGTTGCCGATCGCGCTGTCGAGCCGTGCAGCAAGCCCAGCTAATATCTGTGTGCTCTGGAGTGAAGATATGGCCAGAAGAATCCCGAGAAAAAAGAGAATGCTCGGCGTGTCGATCTTTCGTATCGCATGATTCACCGAGAAGACGCCCTTCTCTGCTTCGTCTTTGTCGCTGTGGATCATCTCGGTCACAACCCACAGGACTCCCAACCCGAACAGCATCCCCATGAAGGGAGGAAGGTGGGTTGCAGCCTTGAAGATAGGGACTAGCAGCAGAGTTCCCAGACCCAAAGCGAAGACCGCATTTCGTTCGAAGAGCGACGAGGTGTAGGGGGCATCCGCGAGGCGTGGGGGGCTAGGGAGCTCTCCGTGTAAGCGCGAGGCAAGTATCCATGTGGGAACAAGTAGACATACGAGACTCGGCAAGAAGAGGCTCGTGATCGTTGGTAGGGCCGAGATCTGCCCGCCGATCCACAACATGGTGGTGGTGACATCGCCCATCGGAGACCACACACCTCCCGCGTTCGCCGCGACGACGGTCAATCCTACGAAAAGCAGGCGCTCTTCTCTGTCCTGTATGAGTTTTCTGAGAAGGCTAACTATAACGATGGTGGTGGTTAGGTTGTCGAGGATGGCAGAGAGAAAAAACGCAAGCAGAGAGAGTAACCAGAGTAACGAACGCTTGCTGGTCGTGCGTATTCGAGAAGTGATGATTTCGAAACCGTCGTGAGCGTCGATCAGTTCGACTACCACCATGGCACCCAGGAGGAAAAAAAGGATCCCCGAGACCTCCCCCATGTGATGCTCGAGCATCCGCACGACAGTGTGTTTGTCTCCCTCGCTCAAGATGAATATGGTCCAGCAGAGAGTTCCCGTGACAAGAGCCGAGGCTGCCTTGTTGAGCTTGAGGGTGTGTTCGAGGGTTATTGCGCTGTAGCCGACGAAAAAGGTGGCTAGAAGCAGAAAAGTAACAGTATCCACAGTCTACCAGCTACGACGAGGGACTATGAACAGTCAAGGTGTGGTTTTAGGCAGCGCATCGGACGCGAATGCCTCGGGGTCGGACAGGCGGCTAGCTCAAATCCTGCGTGGCAGCAGGGGGAATATGGGCTTGAGGTCGGCATATCCCGCTGATTTGATTGCCGCGCGTGCTTC
>JBILEW010000151.1:0-5571 GCA_044351885.1 Bdellovibrionota bacterium | reverse complement strand
GGCGTCCCCGCCGTCCGTTTGGAAACAACGACAGAATCAGAGTCGCCCGCCCTACCCTTCCTCCAACAGAAGCTCCGCGTACAGCGGGGCGTGGTCAGAGAGATTTTCCCACGGCGGTCGGCTCAATACGTCGCCGCTGAGCGGCTCTAAGCCGCGCGCATAAACGCGATCCAATCTCAGCACCGGGAATCGACTAGGGTATGTGGCAGCGTGCTCTCCCGTGAGGTCGAGAAACACCTCGCTCAATCCTATCCCCTTGAAGAGAAAATCAGAGGCATCTTCACGCCAGTCGTTAAAATCCCCTGCTACCAGGAGCGGCTCATTGCGCGGAACGCTCCGTACGACCCGCCGACAGAGATGCTTGAGCTGCGTCTCTCGGCCTCGTCTCAGCATATTGAGGTGCACACACATACAATGAACTGGGGCGGGAGAACCTGGAACATCCACAACCGCGTGCAAGATACCGCGCGATTCGAATGCATTCGTCGAGACATCGAGATTTTCGAAATCCACGATCGGATACTTGCTGAGAATCGCATTACCGTGATGACCGTGCGAGTACACGGCGTTCTTGCCGTATGCCACGTGCGGCCACAGTCCCTCGGCTAGGAACTCACACTGAGGAAGGACCGGCCACTCCTCAAAGCGCCCCGCATGCCGATCGTGTTTACCGAGAACTTCCTGGAGAAACACGATGTCCGGCTGTAGAGCTGCGAGTGCCGTTCGAATAGACGGCAATACGAACGCTCGATTGCCGAGACTCAATCCTTTGTGGATGTTGTACGAAAGAATACGGAGAACGATCCCTTCAGTCATAGCCCTTCACAACAGATACCGGAACGCCAAGAGAATCCTCCCCAGGATTCGCTCGACGAATGGCCTTGCACGCCAATTTTCGAGGGTGATCTCTCGCGAGCCCTCGCAGTCCTGAACAAATTGATTCTCGAGCGCCTGACAGGCTTTCTCGTCAGACAAGACTACATCGGCCTCGAGGTCGTGCAAGAGGCTTCGATGATTCAAATTACTAGATCCGACCAACCCCCAGTCGTCTATCAACATGGTCTTGGCATGGAGAATCGAGCGCTGGTATTCGAAAACCTTGACGCCGGCGCGTAGCAACCCAAGGTGAAATGCAGATGCAATCCAAGGCATGAAGACGACGTCGGAGAAGCGAGGAACAATAATCCGCACGTCCACTCCAGCTCGGGCGGCGATCGCCACTGCACGTAGAATGGAGCCATCAGGCACGAAGTACGCGTTGGTTATCCAGACTCGCTGACGCGCACGGACGGTGCGTATAAGAAGATCGACGTAATTGGCCTGTCGCTGCTTGTGCCGTAGGTTGAGTCTGACGAGATCGCTGGATTGGGCTCTCTTTCTCTTCAGACGTCGCCGCAATCGTCGCCAGGAGCCGATCCATATCTCCTCAAACGAGTCGGCCAAGACAGCGACTTCTGATCCTTCGACCATTACACCGGTATCTCGCCATGCTTCATCACCCACCAGGGACGGAAGATGATAGGCAGCGACATTCATGCTGCCAACGAATGCACAAGCTCGGTCTATGACACACACCTTGCGGTGATTACGCACGTTCAGGCGTCGGAGAATAGCGCTCAACTTTCTCCTCCCACGACCGGCTCGGCCGCCGCGCCACCATCGCTCCCATGGAAGTTCGTGATACACTTTGAAAAGAATATGCCCGTTGGTAGCCCTCTGACGTAAGGCCCTAGTCCACGTACTCGACCCGATCCCATCAACCGCTAAACGGACACGAACACCACGAGCCGTTGCATCTTCCAATGCACTGAGCACCCTTTCACCGGCTTCGTCGAGCATGAAGATATAGCTCTCGATATCGATAGAATACTTGGCTTCCTTCATGGCACTCTCAAGGGCTTCGAAGAACCGGTCTCCGTTATGATACACCTCCACACGTTCCCACCGTTTGGCGTGGAGAGATGGTGTGTTCACGGGTGACCAGGGGATCTTCATGAGTGATCTGAAATGAAACAGGTGTCGTGTAACGAAGCAGTTCTAATTATCTGATCTTACTACACGCCAGCGCGAAGCACCCGCCTTGCTCAACAGCTCAACAAAAAACACTAAAGATTTCAAGGAAATAGCACTTGGCAACAACCTTGCATTGAACACCAATCAAAACGCTCACACGAACCAAGGATGGTTCCCCCGAGCGAGCCCCGATGGGGAAAAGGGAACGGATAGGAACAGCGGAAACAACTTAATACGTACAACAGCCTGGTTAAGCCAGGCTCTCGGTGACTAAAATTCCGTTGGGATAGCGCGAGTTCGAAGAGCAATGCAACAGAGCGAGAGGAATTGTGAATAACCTTAATCAAAAGGTTACGAGAAACCTCTCTGCTGGAGGTCTCGCTAGTTGCAGAAGAAGGGTTACGAGGAAATAAGGACAGCAACACTTTTAAGAGACACAGGGAGAACAGGAAATGGAGTCTAACATCATCGAACGTCTTTTCGAATCTTTCACGGAGCTCGAGTCTGCCATTTCGAAAGCTCGCACGACGTTGCACCAGAGAGAGTCGGTTCCGTCTGGCGTTCTTCGTAGACTCGAATCCTACGACACGATTTTGGCCAAGCAGCGCTCGCTGGCTGTTGCCTTGTGCGAAGCCATCGCCAAGAAGGATTGGGATGACGTAACGCGCAATGTTTCGCTCATAAACGGTCTTTCTGCCATGATCCGAGATGATGCCAAGGCGATTCTCGAGGCTATCTCGACCAATACTGATGGTCTTACCGACACAGAAACAGAGAACTTTTGCTAGGGAAGGGAGGCAAAGCCTGCCACTCTTCTACGTGAACGTGCTCGTGCACCTGAACGTAAACGCACCCGAAACAAAAACATCAAGATGTTCGGGTACGAGCACGTTTACGAGAACGAGCACGTTCACGTGATAAGTTCAAAAGTGAGACCACAGGGCTTTTTGCCTGGCTTCCCTAGAACCAATCCGAGATCTCTGCACCGGAGATACTGGAAAAGGTCGAGGAAGTGGGCCTGAGCAAACCTTGGCTGAGTCGCTCGCGAGGAATCCCAGCATCTAGCCACACCACCCGGACAATCGCCGCCTCGTATTCCTGAGCACGCTGGGAGGTTCTCCACGTGCGCACATGAGGGTCGATCGTACTGCTCCACGTCTGCTCACCAACATTCGAAGAGCTCCTGTAATAGACCCCAGAAGACTCCGTTGCCCACGCCGCCATTGCCACTACGTAGATCGCACCCCCCACCACCAGGAAAATGTCGCGCCAGGATTTCTCGATCATATCTCTCTCGTGAGGGGAGACTAAAGCTGCCTCAACCAATCGCGTATGACCACGATCAGGCCTAGACTGCGCGGAACCTCTCTTCTCCCGCCCTCGACGCCGACTTACCCTGTCGTGCACACCTGTGTCGCGTGACGCGTGTGATATCCTCTACTGCACTCATTTTCGAACAACCCTCGCAGCCGAACGTCGAGGCAATTCATTTGCATTTCATGGATGTCCATCGCAGCTACTATCAAGGATACGTTGTGACCGGGATCTACGGTTCGCATCGCGAACTGGACAACGCTGTTCAACTCCTCAAGTTGGACGGCTTTCCAGAAGAGTGGATAGCCACCTTAGGTCCACCTGATGACGGAATACGCATCAACGTGACCTACTCCAACGACACCAAAGCTCCCGAGGGAGCAGCCCTCGGCGGCGCGCTGGGGTTCCTTGTGGGCGGCTTTACAGGGTATCTCGAACTTCAACCCCCTGGGCTTTGGAACGATCTCTCGCTGCTAGGAGATCTCGAGTCCTTCATCTCAGCATTCGCAGGGGCAGGAGCTGGCGCTCTGATCGGAATGATCTCGGGCGGCCTGCTCGGATTCGTCATGCCGGAGCATACGATTCACATAACCAACAGGCCCCACGGGTCCGGCTCTTTTCTCCTCTCGGTGCACTGTGAGGATTCGGATTGGTGCGACAGGGCAGAAGACATCTTCGAGCAGACAGGTGCTAAAGAAACAAGCACCACAACATCACGTGAATACATCGAAAGAGGCTCGCCGCCATTTCCCGTGCGGCTCGGCTGATCACATGTGAACCGAAAGCGATGAATCCTGGGACGATCCCCAGCTCGCACTCTCGTCGTCAATCAGCTCCTCGCTGAGCACCGTGAGAAATCGTTCGGCCATCTCCTCTTCTCGCAGGTTGTCCTCGAGAAGCGTCGAAACCTCCTTTTCACCCAGAGCCTCTGAGATAGCGCGAGCAGTATCATAGCTACTGATTTCACAGAACTCGATTCTCCGCAGGGCCGCCATCAGGGCCACATCGATTACTCCGAACTCTCCCTGCTCTTCAGCAATATTCAAGAGATCTCGAATCAAACCCTCGATGCCGGAGTGTGAAGACGGCGAAACTCGCCAGGAAAGGATCCCTGCAGCAACCTCCAGCCGCTGCAGCTGCTTCTCCGATTCGGAAGCGTAGCACAGCAAAGCTTCTCGTAACTCAAGGCATGAAACCTCCTCGGCGACTCGGGGCAAAACGCTAACGATCTGTTGCTCCGCTGCGTACAGACGCGATAATGAGCCCTTCAGGAGATCATAGAGAGAGTTACTTACCATGTGTATCACGCGCTCTTGAACATTGCACTTTGCCCAGGCTGTGACTCTTCGTCAGCTGCTGGGGGGCTCACCTGTTTCATCTGAGCGATGAACTGATCGAAATCGAGGGGTTTCGCAAACACAACGCATGGCTGGAGATCCTCTACTTGGCGCTTGATCTCTTCGCTCTCGTAACCGGTCACGAAGAACACTCGGATATCTGGATTGAGCACCTTGAGTCGCCGAGCTACGTCAACCGAAGTGACGCTGCCCTCGATACTCCAGTCGGCTATCAAGATATCTGGTACCTCACGAGGCGCATTTTCGAGTGCTACATCGGAGCTGGAGAAACAGCGCACATCGAATCCCTCCCCTTCGAGCAACGCCGAGAGTGCAAGCGCGGAGAAGGTGTCATCTTCAAGAAGTAATATACGAGACATGCTCCATCCTGCTACCAAGCTGAACGCTTACGTGACTTCTGACTCACAATACACGATCCCGACAGCACCGCAACGCACTTGCCGCCTCTTTAGGGCCTACAACGGCCCGCACCTGTCCGTAGTCATACGCCCTCAGCGGCTTACCAAACGCGTCTGTTCGCTTGCCCATTTCGAGATCTTATATTCAATATTACACTAGTTGCCATGACTCCAAAGACCTTTCCAGAGTTTAGGCCCATGCGAGGTGCACCACCTGCGCATCAGTCGGAGCGAGGGGTTGCCCTCCTGCTCGTCATTTTCATGATAGTTCTAGCGTCTGCCCTCCTGGCCTCCCTAGCCGAATCAACGTACGTCACAATGCGCCTGAACAGTGCGACTGAACGCCGGGTTCGGGCCGAATACGTGCTGAAATCTGCTGTGAACTTTGCTCAGGTTCTCATAAAGAACGATACCACCCAGTGGGACGATCCCGTGCAGGACGCATGGATGGCCTTTAGCAACGAACAGGAGATACCGGGGCAGCTCCT
>JBILEW010000058.1:0-23396 GCA_044351885.1 Bdellovibrionota bacterium | reverse complement strand
GCGAAGCGATGAGCCGAAGCCCCAGTAAACGGCGGCCGTAACTATAACGGTCCTAAGGTAGCGAAATTCCTTGTCGGGTAAGTTCCGACCTGCACGAATGGCGTAACGACTTCCCCATTGTCTCGACGACGGACTCAGTGAAGTTGAAATCCGAGTGAAGATGCTCGGTCACCGCAGAAAGACGGAAAGACCCCGTGCACCTTTACTATAGCTTTGCTTTGATTCCGGGAACGATATGCGTAGGATAGGTGGGAGACTTCGAACCTCAGGTTCCGGCTTGAGGGGAGTCAACCTTGAAATACCACCCTTATCGTTTCTGGTCTCTAACTGACAGGAGTGAATCCTCCTGCAAGACAGAGCATGGTGGGTAGTTTGACTGGGGCGGTCGCCTCCCAAAAAGTACCGGAGGCGCGCAATGGTAGGTTCAGCGTGCTTGGAAACCACGCGTTGAGTGTAAAGGCATAAACCTGCTTGACTGTGAGAGGGACACCTCGAACAGAGACGAAAGTCGGCCTTAGTGATCCGGTGGTCCTGTGTGGAAGGGCCATCGCTCAACGGATAAAAGGTACGCCGGGGATAACAGGCTTATCTCTCCCAAGAGTTCACATCGACGGGGAGGTTTGGCACCTCGATGTCGGCTCATCACATCCTGGGGCTGGAGTAGGTCCCAAGGGTTCGGCTGTTCGCCGATTAAAGTGGTACGCGAGCTGGGTTCAGAACGTCGTGAGACAGTTCGGTCCCTATCTTCTGCGGTCGTAGGATATTTGAGAGGAGCTCTTTCTAGTACGAGAGGGCCGAAAGGGACGGACCGATGGTGTACCAGTTGTCACGCCAGTGGCACCGCTGGGTAGCTATGTCCGGAATAGATAACCGCTGAAAGCATCTAAGTGGGAAGCTAGCCTCAAGATTATATATCCCTGGGTCGCAAGACCCCTAAAGACATGTCAAAGACTATGACGTTGATAGGCCGGAGGTGTAAGCGTAGCAATACGTTCAGCTGACCGGTACTAATTTGTCGTGAGGCTTAACCTTTTTTCTTAAGGCGTTAAGCACAGTGTTGGAAGTTGCAACACACAGAGAGCAGCCAAGTATTACGATGTTGGTTGCGCTCGAGAATACTGATTCGTAGCCGACCTGGACATTAATCCAGGAAGGTGCGATAGTTATTACACTCTCCGGAAAACAAGATGTCGCTGAGGCGGTATCTGATTTTCTGGTGACTCTACCTGAGAGGTCACACCCGTTCCCATCCCGAACACGGTAGTTAAGCTCTCAAAGGCCGATGATACTGGGATCTCCCGGGAAAGTAGGTCGTTGCCAGATTTATAACCCCGATAATGCGAAAGCATTATCGGGGTTTTCTTTTTGGTGCTTGGCAAATCTCCCCTGCCACTATCTAAAAATTTTGCCACAGGACATCTTAGCTGGCATTCTTCGACCAGGTTTTACGAGGCAAATATCGTGATGGAGACGCTATGAAATGGCGCGGGCGTAGGCAGAGTGAGAATGTCATTGATCGTCGGACTCAACGTGTAACACCAGCACGGGCAGGTGCAGGGGGAGTGGGAGCTCTCCTCGTCGTGGGGTTCGCGATGTATATGCTCGGAGCTGATCCGCAGGCTATCGTTGCCACTCTACAGAATGAATTGCAAATGAGTGCGAGTAGTCCGATGCAGCTGCCGCAGTCGGCTATCTCATCCTACGATAGTGAAGATACCAAAGGACTCGTAAGCGCGACCCTAGCTAGTCTCGAGGATCATTGGAGCGAGATCTTCAGGCGTGGTAATTCGTCCTACCGTCCTGCTCCTTTGGTCCTCTTCCGCGGCGGAACGAATACAGGATGCGGGTTTGGTGATACTGCAGCGGGGCCTTTCTATTGCCCTGCTGATCACACCGTGTATCTCGATCTCAATTTCATGGAGGAGCTGGTCAAGCTCGGGGGGCGGGGCGATTTCGGCCTTGCATACGTCGTAGCGCACGAGATTGGGCATCATGTTCAAACATTACTGGAACCAAATCGCATGCGCGCGCGGAAAGGTAATCAGGAGTCGGTGGCTACGGAGCTCCAAGCTGACTGCTACGCTGGCGTTTGGGCTCATTACGCAAATAATCAGCGGGACTTTCTAGAGCCAGGCGATATCGAGGAGGGACTCAAGACCGCTGCAGCTGTAGGGGATGATCACATTCAGCGCACGGTAACTGGGCATGTGCGGCCCGAATCGTTCACCCACGGCTCTTCAGAGCAAAGAGTTCAAGCTTTCAATGTGGGATTTCGCACTGGTCGCACGGAAGCGTGTGCTTTCCGGGAATAGCGATGCCCAGAGTGCCTACTTGTGGGGCGAGTAAACGAGGGTTTGCTTGCTTTCGATATGTTACGCACCGCTCTAGAAATGGGTGCCGAGTAAAAGCCGCATGACGAATCTGCGGTTTGTGCTTATGCGATGAATCGGATAAGCTTTTCAGGATCTTACGGTCCTCGCTTCGAGACCGAAGTATTGGTTGTAGCACAGAACTTCGACTACATGGCGCATTCCAAACGCAAAGATATCGAAGTAGCGCTCCGAGTCTTCCGCCTTTTGCGAGGTGAGTGGCGCGACGTTGGTGTCATATTCACCTACGCTCTAGGCGTAGGGCTATGTTCTCTTGCTATTCCGGTCGGTGTTCAGTCGCTCGTCAACACTGTCGCATTTGGAGTCGTTCTTCAGCCTCTGGTGGTTATCACCTCTTTGGTTGGAGGGGTTCTGCTCTTTTCTGGTATCTTGAGAATTCTCCAACTCTACGTGGTAGAGCTGTTGCAGCGACGTCTCATCGTCCGCCTTTCGCTCATGCTGGCACAGCGGATACCGCACATGGAATTCCAGCAGTTCCGATCCAAGTTCGGCCCGGAGTACGTGCTTAGGTTCATGGAGGTGTTTTCAGCGCAGAAGATTTTGGCGGCGTTGCTGCTTGACGGTATCGCGCTCTTCTTCCAGGTCGCCGTGGGACTCGTACTGGTGTCATTTTACCACCCCTTCTTTCTGGCATTCGCACTGCTTTTGGCGCTGTGTTTTGCGATCTTAATCGTCCCCATGGGAATAGGGGGTATTCACAGTAGTATTAGAGCTTCGGATTCCAAGTACAACGTCATGACGTGGCTCCAAGATCTGGCTCGACTGCCCGTTCTCTTCAAGTCGAATAGAGGTGATGCTTTCGCCCTGGAGCGTGCGGATCAGCTGGTAGAGGAGTATCTGACCTGGCGGTCAAGCTATTTCCGTGTGCTCATGCGGCAGATCGTCTCCTCGATAGGAATTCAGGTTGTCGCTAGTACTGCCCTTCTTGGGCTCGGTGGATGGTTGGTCATTCAGCAACAACTCACGCTCGGACAACTCGTGGCTGCCGAGCTCATTTTGGGAGTGGTGCTTTCGGGTGTGTCGAAGTTGGGGACCTATCTGGATAAGTTCTACGACCTGTGCGCTTCGGTAGCCAAGCTCGATTCGCTCCTTGATATCGAGCACGAAAACCTTTCAGGTTCGTTCTTCAGCCCAGGAGCAGAACCGGCACCTCTGAAGATTTCTAACCTCACAGTGAGTTTCGACACCGCTCTCGAGCCGCTTTTCCGAGGGCTCTCCTTGCAGCTCGCACCGGGAGACAAAGTAGCAATTTGGGGAGCAAACGGGTCGGGTAAGAGTACGCTGGCGGATTGCATCTACCGCTTGGTGACCCCGAAGGCGGGGAGAGTCGAGATAGACGGCCACGATGTGCGTGAGATTCACCCTCTAGAGCTACGTAGTGAGGTTGCCTTGGTGCGTGGAATTAACGTTTTTCATGGTACAATCGAGGAGAATCTCACCCTCTCTTCGGGGGCTGTTTCGCATCATCGTATCCGAGAGGTTCTCACGATGGTCGGACTGGCCGAGGAGATCTACGAATTGCCGGAAGGGTTGAAGACGGTCCTCAAGGGGGCCTTCGGTCCACTTTCGCGTGGACAGGTCGAGCGCCTGATGGTTGCACGCGCGATTCTCTCGAATCCTCGACTCATAGTCATCGACGGATCCCTTGATAGTGTCGATGAGGAACAGATCAACCCGTTACTTTCCGAATTGACCGGGGCGAAGGCAGGATGGTCCCTGGTAGTCTTGACCCATGATCGGAATGTGGCTGGATATTTCGACAAGCGCTATGAGCTGAAGCGGGGAGTGCTCGAACCGATGAGCAAGGGGGCTCAGTAAGCATGGCCAAGAGAATTCTTCCGAAAACTATCGACGATATCGATAGTAGTGAGTACGCGACGGTCGACGAATTGCTCCATACCTCACGCACTCCTGTGGAGTCCCCCAAGGAGGTCACTAGTCGACACAGTTTTCGAATTGCAGCGACTCTCATCCTAGTTGGAATGGTTGGGTTTTTAGTCGCGCTTGTAATGCTTCCATGGGTCCAAAATATCAGAGCGGCTGGTCGGGTGATTGCATACTCTCCAGACGAACGTCAGCAAACTATTACGTCTCCTGTTGACGGAGTCATACGACAGTGGTTTGTGCTCGAGGGGACCCGAGTAAGTAAAGGTGCGCCGATAGTCGATGTCGCTGACATCGATCCGGATATCTTGAGTCGGCTGGAGCGAGAAAGACAGGCAGCGCAGCTCAAGCTCGATGCTGCGCAAAATGCGGTGGATACATCCCGAAAAAATCTTGAGCGGCAGAAGACGTTGTTTAAGCAGGGGTTGAGTTCGCAGCGTTCGGCGGAATTAGCAGAGCTGGAGTACGCAAAGTACCTTTCGGATGTCTCATCGGCCTCGGCTGAGCTTGCTCGGATCGAAACGCGCATTGCGCGACAAGCTTCACAATCTGTCACAGCCTCTCGTGATGGTATCGTGCAGAGGATCTTCGCCCCGCAGGGTGGCGTGATGGTGAAGGCGGGCCAAGATCTCGCCCTCATAGTGCCTGACACAGCGAGTCGCTCTGTGGAGCTCAAGATCAGTGGAAACGATGCGCCGCTGCTCTCGGTGGGACGGCAAGTTCGGCTGCAGTTCGAGGGATGGCCAGCGGTGCAGTTTGCCGGATGGCCGTCGGTTGCAATCGGAACGTTCGGTGGAGAGATCGCTGTGATCGATCCTGGTGCCGATGCAGAGGGAAATGTTCGTATCATAGTTTTTCCGGATAAGGATTCTGAGTGGCCTGATGCACGTTATCTCCGGCAAGGCGTGCGGGTGGTCGGTTGGGTTTTACTCGATACCGTGCGACTCGGGTGGGAGCTGTGGCGTCAGTTCAATGGATTTCCCCCGACACTCGCCTCCGCTCCTCCGGCGACACAAAAGAACGGTCCGCAGGATAAAAAGTGAGTCAAAGGGCGATGGCAGGTCTCGGACTCTCGAAAACTAAGTGTGTCGCGAGTGCGCTTTTGACGTTGGCGACAGTGTTTTCGGCCTCTCTGAGAGTGGTTGCTGATGATCAACCCAAGTCAGGGACCCGCTCGACTTCCTCGGTGCTTCAGCTCGATGAGGTAATCAAGGCCACGCTCGAATACCATCCTGCTCTCCACGGAGAGATAGAAGAGCGTCGAGCCGCTGATGCGGACCTGCTCTCTGCACAGGGAGCCTTCGACCCTAGTATCAAAGGCGAAGGAACGAACTATGTGACCGGTGGTTACAGTGGCTCGTATGGGGGTGCCTACGTCGAACAGCCCCTCCAATTCTACGGGAGTCGGGTTGTAGCAGGATATCGCGTCGGTGACGGAACCTTTCCAATCTACGAAAATTGGTACGAAACCAACAACGGAGGAGAGGCGCACGCCGGTGTCGAGGTCCCGCTCCTACGAGATGGCCCGACGGATCGGCGTCGGGTGAATATATCGAAGTCCGAAGCCGGCCAACAGTTGGCCGATGCCATGGTAGAGCAACGCAGGATAGACCTTGCCCGTTCGGCAGCGCTCTCCTATTGGGATTGGACGGCGGCACGTCTGAAAGTGAAGACTTATAGCAAACTTCTCGAGGTCGCGCTTGAACGCGACCGGCAGATCTCGGAGCGAGTAAAAAAAGGGGACCTGCCTGAATTCGACAGCGTAGACAATCAACGAGCTGTTTTGCAGCGCCAAGCGCAGCTTCTCACTGCCGAGCGATCACTGAAGAACTCGGAGTTTACCCTCGGGCTCTTTTATCGGGACAATTCTCGACAGCCCCTCGACGTCTCTGGTTTCTCGACGCTCGACAGGATTCCGATGCCCCTCTTCGAAGTGCAACGCTCTCCCGAAGAGCCTATTGAGGAGGCGATGCGGGCACGGCCGGAGTTCAAAGGACTCGATGCTCAACGGCAACAGAATGAGTTCGAGCTCAAACTGGCACGCAATCAGATCCTTCCTCGACTCGACCTTAGAGTTTTTACGGCTAAGGACTATGGGGCTGGGGTAGATAAGCGCGAAGATACCGAGCTGAAAGCAGGTGTACGCTTCGAGATCCCTCTTCTCACCCGCACGCAGGAGGGGCGCATCGATTTTTACGAGGCGAAGCAACGTAAAATAGCCTTCACAGAAACGTTTCTCAAAGAGCGGATTCGGGCAGATGTTCAGGACGTATTGAACGCTCTCGAGATAGCTCGTAAGAGGGTGCAGGTTACCGCACAGGAGGTTCAGGCCGCTCGAAGTTTGGCAGAGGGCGAGCGCTCGCGCTTCGGATTAGGTGACAGTAACCTGATCTTCGTTAATCTGCGCGAACAAAACGCGGCAGATGCGGAGGTTCGCGAAATCGAGGCTCTCCAGGATTATCAGAAGGCGTTCGTCGCGTTCGAGGCGGCGCTAGCTAGAATCCATACTCGCTCGAGGTAGCCCGAATTTTCGGATGCGAACCGACCCGATTCGAGCTGATTCGAACTCATCCTACAAGGTCCATCTCCTCGTATGATCCATAGGCGAATGATATGTTCTCAGGCACTCGTTTGTGGTGTTCCTGATGGCCCAAGATTCGCAGGTTACATATACTGCTCCGCTTCGCTCCGCTGATCTCGCACATGCTAGTATCGGTGGGCGCGTGAATCTCTCGCGGGACCCAGCTGGATTTGCGCTTCAAACTCTCGAGGCTTTTCTCCTCCAGTATAACCAAGGTCGACCGCTCTTCTTTGCTGCCCCTGAACTGGCGATACTCGAGCTGGCACCTCAGATCCGCAAGCTTCCCCGAGAAAAGGAGAGGCGTCAGATACTCCTAGATTTAATGAAGCCCGCACGCACCAATGATGCGTATCGAACATATATCGCTACGAAGATTCCTCATCTCGTCTGCTTTCTCTCCCTCCGAGAGAGAATGAGGCTCCTCTCTCATGTTTTGACGTGGCCCGAGCGTAAGGCAAGCGCGGCCATGGCATACGGGATAGTGCGCTCCGCAAAAACCAAGGTGGAGATGCTCGAGATGCTGACAGAGAAGCGCTCAAGACAGCTTCTCAAATTGAGGCATAAAGAGCTGCGTGAGATCGTGGCAAAGGTCGTGTTTATACGCCACTTTGGTCAATTATCGCTTCCCTTAGGGCTCTCGCGCACGGTTGCGGGACGAGTGGTCAAGGAGCCGAGGAAAGCTCGACAGGTAGTGCGAGAGAGACTCAATGAATTGTACGACTCTGTCAAAGAGCACTTACAGGCGGTCGAATCTCACCCGCGCCTTGCTCGCACTCGCAGTGCCAAGGAATTCACTCGTAGCCTCAAGGATGCTCTGCAGATCCTGTCTCCGCATGTGAGTCGTAATGGTGCCTTGCCGCGACACTCGCTTTCGCGCTTCGAGGGGGCCAAGCTTGTTGCGTTGGTTTCGCTCAAGGTGCGTTCCGAGTTGAAGCATGGAGTGTGGTTTGCACGAAGCAGGCCTGGGAAGGGCAAGCCATCGTTGAGCTGGACTTTGCCGGACATCAAGCGGGTGCTCCCGGCTTTGAAGGAGATCGGCGAGGGACTGCGGCTAATGACGCCGCTCCTTCATCGTATCGAGCGAGGGTCTCACCGAGACGAATACGGTTCGAGAGCCCCCGATGGGGTAATTCAACTTACGGACGAGGGGCGAAGGAACCGCTCTTATAGCAGAGCCTTCGGTGGCCAGAGTTACCCTCTCATCACGATGCTGCATGAGATTGGACATGCTATCCAGATCGGTGCTTCGCATGCAACTGTCTCGTACTCGAAAGAGACCGGCCTCATTTCGAGCCCTGCTGATCCCCTTTTTGATTTCGCAGCGTTTTGTGAGCTGTCGGGGTGGCGTTCCGTGACCGAGCAATCCTGGTCTCTCATCTTCGACGGACAAGCGGTTGAGATCGCCGGCGCTATGTACCCCTTGTACAGACGCACAACGTATCACGGCCAGCCGGCGGTGTTCGTAGACATGAAGGATGCAGGTGAAAAGTATCTTCTGGTGCGTCATCCAGAGGCACAGTTTGGCGTTCGTTCATACGCAAGCCACGATCCTTGGGAGGACTGGGCAGAGAGCTTTACCGAGTACATGGTAGCACCGGAGCGATTCCTGGTTTTTGCGCCAGAGAAGTTTCTTTACTTTCACGTGCATTTTCGAAGATACGACGAATCGAGCGAGCTGATTCAGAGTCTGTACGCGCGATTGACGCATCTGTGTATGGCAGGTAAGGATGGCGAACGATAATCACGGCCATAAGAGGCGTTTGGATTTCTAAAGGATCGTTTCATGGGACGAAAGTCAGGGCCAAATCCCCAATCCTCATCTGACGCGACGCTTCCGCACACGGTGAATCTTGATCGAGAAGTGCAGCTCAAGAGCGCAATGCTCACGTTATGGGAACGCCAAATGCCGGAGCTGTTCGAGTATACTGCGAATAAGGTCTTCTTCGTATACAACGCGCAAAATGGATGGTCGGATATCGTCGAGGCCTATAGTACCCAGTATTATCCCGTCCTAAAGCGGTTAGAGAAGTTAGGAGAGCAGTTGCTCGAAGTGCAGAGTCGTAGCGGAGAGACCCAATCGGGGTCGGACGAGGAGAGGGCGCGAGCATTCGACACTATAGCTCAGCCTTTAAGTGCCGAATTTGCCGAGATCCTACAGAGCGCAACTACGTTCTTGCCGAACATGCCCTAGAGGAATGTTCGGGCCTCGTTGAAGGGGCTCTTCATGGAGCACGAAAAGGGAGCACAGATTCTAGGTTCGGCATCTAGTCGGCATTGGACAGAGTGCCTCGATGGTTTGATACAGCTGACACAGAGAATTTGCGCACTCGGCCTCATTCGGGAAGGTGAGGTAAAGCAGGTTGATCTCGAGGGGCTTTGTGCGCGTTTGGCGAAAGGGATGCCGGCTACCGGATCGGACGCTAGCGACGATTCCTCTTCATGTATGGTACAGGCGCCTTCTCAGTTGACTGAGGCCGTTATGATGGTGCTCGGTCGGGAGGTGCTCGGAGTTGCGTTAGAGCTTCGCGAGAGGAAGATGAGTCGGATGCGACGGAAAGCTCCGATCGTGGCAAGGCATACAAAGGAGAAAATATTTTCGTATTTTGTGCCGATCGGATGGCAATTGAGCAGGTAAACTCTCAGAGGCGTAACTCCATACAGGGAACTTTCAAGCAGCTCAAAGCGGTAGCCTCTATGGGATTTAAAACTGCTCGAGTGATTCCAGATCGGCCGCTTCAGATGCCGCCCTATGCTCGCGTGGGATTGCCCGCATCTTTCCTGGGAGATCGGGATCTGATGGAAGCCTTTTTGCAGATCTCGGCACGGTGTAATTTCGGCGAATTTATCGTTGTAGCTGACACTTCCCGGGCTAAAGAATACCTGAGCGCTGCGCAGGTAGCGCTAGACGAGCATTGCGCCCACAGCGAAGTATCCGAAAGGTTGATACTCCAACTGAGGTCCTCGCGATTCCTACGCACAAACGTGGGGCTTGTTCCCTCTCCCGCGGCTTTTCCGCAAATCATCTCGCCGACCGGCGCTATATTGGCCGAGGGAACATATTCGTCGACGGCGGGCGTGTTCGAGATGATTACGG
This sequence comes from Bdellovibrionota bacterium, assembly GCA_044351885.1. Classification (GTDB taxonomy): domain Bacteria; phylum Bdellovibrionota_C; class UBA2361; order UBA2361; family OMII01; genus OMII01. The sequence goes on along the minus strand of JBILEW010000058.1, from coordinate 13,447 downwards.
TACCGCAGGCCATAATGCAGCCACTCACAGAGGCCGTCGCGGAAGCCCTCAATGAACAGCTAGCCGACAATGGGATTTTGCGGCTTATACCCCTGGCACAGGCCATCGAAAGTCGAGGCTTTCGTATACCGGATAAAGTGCTAGCGGGCTTGTTTTTCTATTTCAAGACGTTGGATGGCCGGGAGATTGGTTTGGAAATGGGGGATCGAGTCCGAGGTTATCTGCAGAGTGCCTTCAAGATGATAAAAACTCGTCCGCTGGTATTCGAAGGGGGGATCTGCTCGATCTTGTCTGATGATGAGCTCCCGCCTGCCGAGCGTACATAAAAGGTTCTTCATCGCAGCACTCTGTGCGAATCTTCGTGGTCATCAGAGTGGAGGAGGGGCCCCTCGATGGAGGTGCGAATCGGGTGGCGAGACGGTTGCGTGTAGTACCTCGCCCTCGGGCCGACGAAAGGTAGTTGGTCCCAGATCTCCAAAGATAAGTCGCATTACATCGTCGATGCTCGAGACGAATCGTATCGTGATTGATTGTCTTATCTCAGGCGGAATCTCTTCGAGATCTTTTTCGTTGCGAGCTGGTATGAGAACCTCCTCGACCCCCGCTCTGATTGCGGCGAGAATCTTTTCTTTGATCCCTCCCACCGGAAGACACTTACCTTGAAGGGTTATCTCTCCGGTCATCGCTATTTTCGGGTCCACTGAGATGCCGAGCATCATTGATGCTACTGCCGTAAACATCGTAACTCCAGCAGACGGGCCATCCTTCGGAACTGCCCCACCGGGAACGTGGATGTGAATGTCCCTATCCTTGTAGATTACGGTCTTTGCCAGATTTTCCAGTCGTGAGCGAGCGAGAGCGACGGCTATCTGTGAGGATTCCTTCATCACGTCGCCGAGTTTTCCCGTCACGAATACCTTGCCGTCGCCGGGAATGCTCGCGGCCTCCACGAAGAGGATCTCTCCTCCGACCGGCGTCCACGCCAAGCCGGTGACTACGCCAGGAATGCGTTCCGCGCTGAGCTCTTCGTACTCGAAGCGGGGCGGTCCCAGGATTCCCTGCAGATCCTGCGGGTGGATTGCTATATGCTCGTCTACATGTCGTGCTATGTGAGAAGCTGAGTTCCGGGCTATGCGCGACAGCTCACGCTTTAGGGAACGTACTCCTGCTTCTCGAGTGTATGTCTCGATGACCTTCATCAAGGTATCGTCGGTAAGTTCTATCTGAGCCGCTGACAATCCGTGCTCTTCGAGTTCGCGTGGGAAGAGATGATCGCGAGCGATGTGAAACTTCTCGTCGGTCGTATAACCGCTCATCTCTATGATCTCCATTCGATCGAGGAGAGGAGGAGGGATGGTCTCCTTCGTGTTGGCCGTTCCGATGAAGAAGACCTGAGAGAGGTCGAAGGCGACGTCGAGATAATGATCATGAAAATTGAGGTTCTGCTCCGGATCGAGGACCTCCAAAAGTGCGCTTGAGGGATCTCCTCCCCATCCACGAGAGATCTTGTCGATCTCATCCAAGACGAAAACGGGATCCTTCGTTCGTGCTCGTCGAATTCCATCGATAATTCTGCCAGGTAGTGCACCGACGTACGTTCGGCGGTGTCCTCTGATATCCGCATCGTCGCGAACCCCTCCGAGGCTTACTCGTACAAAGGCGCGTCCAAGCGATTCTGCGATGCTCTTGCCTAAGCTAGTTTTTCCAACACCGGGTGGGCCAACGAACAGAAGGATGGAGCCTCGTTTCTCGGGCCGAAGCTTCATTACTGCTAAGTGTTCAAGAATCCGTTTCTTGATCTCCTTGAGTCCATAGTGGTCCCGGTCCAGGATCTCTTCCGCTCTGTCGAGGTCGATATCGGTAGTTTCGCCGATCTTCCAGGGCATCTCGCACAGGAGGTCGAGGTAGTTTCGAATCACGTGAGATTCTGCGGATTGGTCTCCCATGCGTTCGAGGCGTGATGCCTCACGCAGAGCAACTTTGCGAGCCTCCTCCGGCATCTCTGCCTTGGTAATCCGCTCTCGGTAGTTCTCTGCGGAGGGGCCTTCGCCGCCTTCACCGAGTTCGTCCTGAATAGCCTTGAGCTGCTCTCGTAACAGAACTTCTCGTTGCTTTTTACTGAGGCTCTCGGAAAGGGTCTCACGTATTTTGCTTTGAACCTTGAGCCCCTCCTTCCGCACGACAAGAAGCTCGAGTACTCGCAGTAACCTGTTCTTGAGTGAGATCGTCTCGAGAAGCTCCTGTGCCTCTGAGCGTGTGAGGCTCATGTACTGCGCCACTTGGTATGAGAGCTGTCCAGGATCGGTGCTCTTCTTGAGCGCTGCGACCAGGCTGCTCGTGTCCGTAGGAATCAGTTCGAGCGTTTCTTCGGCGAGCGTCTGAAGACTGTCGCGCAGCGAGTTCAATGTTCTTTCATCGGTGTCTGTTCTGTCCGGAAGAGGATTACCTGACGCAACAATGAAGCTCTCGGCGTCGTGAATGTTGACTATCTGGAAGCGCTCCTGCGCTGTGAGCACAAGGTGCGTTGCCCCCTTGGTCGGGCGTGCCTCTTCGATCTTAGCGAGCACTCCGACCTTGGCGAGGCCAGCGCTACCGACATCACGAGTACCATCCTCTTTGTGCGCTACGCACACTAACCAACGGTCATCCTCCTGGGCGCGTTTAACTGCCGCATTCGTTCGCCCGCGTTTGATGAGGAGTGTGAAGGTAGTGCCAGGAAATGCGACGAACTCGCCGGTAGGGACTACAGGTATGTTGTGATCAGGGAGATTCATGGGCACCTCGCAAAAGTCAGCGGCCTCGCCAAGGCCTTCTTTCGATAAAGACAGTTCGTGCAACGGACGGCGAGGACGCCGTCCCTCCTACAATCGTAGAGAGGAATAAAGATCTGATGCGGAGCCTTAGCGTATCGTCGCCTGTCTACACAACTCAGGAGGGACGGCGTACCCGCCGTCCGTCGAAGTGCGGAAACAAGACGAGTATAGTTTACCTCGACCTCCTACACTCCTTCGAATCAGGGAAGTGGGATTACCTCTCTCTCTCCTTACAGGTAGTAGTGAGGCTCGGCAAAATCAAGAAAAAAGGCAGGAAGGAAGCGTGGAGGGTGAGCGTCAACCTACGGTATAACGCTCACCCTTGAGACTTACATAGGTGGGAGGGTAGCTGTCAGAGAGCGCAAGAACGTAACGATATCCTTGGTCTCTTCGTCGCTCAGCTTTTTGCCGAGCTGGTACTCTCCCATAATCTTGACTGCCTCTTCGAGGGTCTTGACGCTTCCGTCATGGAAGTACGGTCCAGTTTTCTCGATGTTGCGGAGCGAGGGTACTTTGAAGAAATACTTGTCGGCTTCGTTTTTGGTGTGCTCGAAACGGCCAAGATCCTTCGTAGGATACGGCTTCACCAATCCCAGTTTCTGATACATCAGGCCACCAACCGTCGATCCGTTGTGGCAGGCGATGCACCCTGATTGAACAAAGGTCTTCGCGCCTTTGATCTCTTCTGCGGTGAGGGCGTCTTCCTTGCCTTTGAGGTACTCGTCGAAGCGTGATGGCGTAAGGAGTGTGCGCTCGAAGGCGCCTATCGCTTTACCGATGTTCGTATAGGTAACGGGATCGCTCTCGCCAGGAAATGCTGATTTGAACTCTGCTACAGTCGCTGGATCGGCTTTGAGACGCTCCAGTACTTGGGTTTGTGAGGACATCGCCATCTCGACTGGATTGAGGATCGGTCCAAGAGCCTGTTGCTCGACTGTGCCGGCACGACCGTCCCAAAATTGAGCAGTATGAAGGGCCGCATTGTACACAGTCGGAGAGTTGCGGTTTCCGCGTTGTCCCTTGTGGCCGACCGAGGTCGCGTCGTTGTCGACGCCGTACGTCTTCAAGTTGTGACATGAGTTACAGGAGATCGTCTTGTCCTGGGAAAAGCGGGTATCGCTGAAAAGCTTCTTACCGAGAGCAACCTTTTCAGGGGTCACTGGGTTCTCGGGAGAGTCGACCGAGGAAGGGAGGGGTGAGAAGGCTGCTTTCCACGCGTTGTCATCAGCATGAACATTTGAGCTGTACCCGATCAGGCACGCCAGAGCAGAGGAAAAGAGGATCTTCTTCATACGTTCGATTTCTCCTGTAACGACATCTTCCGATAGGTAATTATCATACTGAGTCAGAGAGGAAAGGCAAACGGTAGCTTTTAGGCGAACCGTACCGATTAGCTGACTGAGAAGGGGTTTTACGTCCAGGAGACGTAGCTCTTATGCCACGAGACAGATTGGGTATGATGACGTTTAAGGTGCGTACGCTTGTAGTAGACTTCTATTGTGTCGAGTCGGTAAGTTTTTACTCCGAGCCTACGACAGAGAGGCCCGTATCGGCGCAAGAAGGCGCGCGCCAAGGCCGATAAATGGGCTGTCTTTTGAGTTGTCACCGCATGGCGAGCTGGAAAGGTGTCGCTGAGCGACTCGTGCCGAGTCTTTACTTCGATCACGAGAAGGGTTCCTTTTTCGACAGCAATGATATCGGCCTCGAGTTTACCAGCGAACCAGTTCTTCGCTAATACGAGTGCCCCAGCTCTCCGGATGTGGAGAGCAGCGACCCTCTCACCCCAGAGCCCAGTCTTACCATAACCGAAGCTAGCAAGGAGTTCTGTCTTTAGCGCGCAGAGCTCGGAGCACAGAGCGCCAAATCGAGCTGCTGGAGCTCGATAGAGGGAGCGGGCTCGCTTGGCGAGTCGACCTGAGACGGAACGGGTACGCATACTCCTGCGAAGGTTTTTCTATGAGCCCGAGAGGGTCCCAACTCCTGCAATGCCTGGCGGTGTTCGGCGGTGGGATATCCGGCGTGCTTTTCAAGTCCGTATCCGGGATACCGCTCGCCGAGCTTGCGCATAAGCCTATCTCGCCACACCTTGGCTATGATGGACGCCGCAGAGATCTGCACGTGCAAGGCATCACCTCCGATCACTGTGCGCTGAGGTAGCGAGCACTGGATAGGTTGGTTGCCGTCGATGAGCACTAGATCCGCTTCGACGCGATTCACCGCGAGTCGCATAGCGAGCTTGGTTGCTTGCAAAATGTTGAGAGCTTCTATTCTCCGCGGCCCGACTGCTACAACCGACCAGGAGCGCGCGGTACTTGTTATATAATCGTACAATCTCTCTCTTTGTTGCGCGGAGAGCGCTTTGGAGTCCTTTATACGTGGGTCTTCGAAGCCTTCGTCGAACACAGCGGCAGCGGCTACAACTGGGCCTGCCAAAGGGCCTCTACCAGCTTCATCCACTCCACAGATCAGCATTGTTCGTTCCTTACGCGTCTACAGCGACGCACGGCGTACGTTGAGCACTCTCTCTATCACTTCGCATATTGGCTGGGAATGTCCATTTCAACGTTCACTTGGGCCTTTCACGGCCCTGTCGCGCCACTTCCCCAACTTGCGCCAACCCATCAATGGGGCTACGGTTGTCGAGAGAGTGCAGGGTTCACCAAGGTCAAACGTCTCGAGCATGACGGTAGTTGGCCACGTTGGCTCTGTCGACTCACTCGAGAGGGCTCGCGGTGGAGCTAGCTTTGAAGAGGTTAACGTATGGATATTTATCGTTTTTTTCATCCACATCACAACCCGCGTTTAATAAATACCGCTCTTAGGTATACGGAGTTGAGCGAGCTGCTCCAAGCGGCTACCGAGTTGCGAAAGGCGCTCGAGCGCTCTCAGCAGCGTACATCGCGGCGCCCAACGCCTCCTATACTTCCTGACCACTTCAGTGATGTTATAAAGGCAGCTCGCTTCATCGAGGCGTCCATGCAGACTTTGAGCGAGGTTCACCCAGGGGATTCTCACCAGGAACTCCAAGAGCTTGCGACTGAACGTTCGTCGTGCTCTGGATGGGAGGCGTGGACCCGAAATGTGCAGATGAGTGTAGGCGAAAGCAAGTGAGCGCCGTTCGCAATTCGAGGTGATATGTCACGTAGTAAGAAACCAGCTCCGTCCAGCAGTCGTCGTACCGGTGTTCGAACCAAGCAGAGGCGGCGAACAGAGGGGCAGCGGAGTACTCCCGCTCGTGTGATAGGCAAGGGAAGTCGGGGAGAGCGCCGTAAACACCTAGACGAAAGATTGAGGCTCCTCTACCAGCGCGCGATGTTGATAGAGAACGAGTTGCGCAAGCTTGACGAGGACCGCTTTTACCGGGTCTGCATCTTCGGCAGTGCGCGTATCAAACCTGATACCAAGCAGTACGCGGATTGCTTCGCGCTTGCCCGCTACTTTGGATGGGAGGGGATCGACGTTCTGACCGGCGGAGGTCCAGGTCTGATGGAGGCCGCCAACAAAGGAGCTCGCCTCGGTCGTGAGGAGAAGCAATCGAAAAGCCTCTCGTATGGGTTGTCGATTCAGCTCGAATTCGAGCCTGAACCGAACAGGCATTTGGATATCAAGCGCCATCACCACAAATTCTCGTCGCGCTTGGATGACTTCATTCGTTTGTCACACTCTGTCGTGTGCACTCCGGGAGGTATCGGGACTCTGCTCGAATTCTTCTTCGTCTGGCAACTTATTCAGGTCAAGCACACGACCCCACGACCGATCGTTCTTCTCGAGCGAGCGTTTTGGGAGGGGATAATAGAGTGGCTCAAGGCGGTCCCCTTGCAACGAGGACTTATGGGTGAGAAAGATTTTGGCGTCATTCATATCGTCGATACCCCAGAAGAGGTGTTCGAGATCATCTCGGCGCATCACCGAGAGTTCAGAGCTAAGGCAGGTAAGGTCCAGGAGCCCGCGTAGTTTCTATTCTTCGACCGGTTGCTCTCGCCTCTCGGCAGCGCTACGAATAGCTTCGAGGAATTTCTGACGAATTGCTTCTCTGCGTTCCTCTGCGCTCTGAAGCTGCTCTTGATCAGGTTCGGGTGGAGCTTGATAAGGCGCGGAGCTTTCTGTCGCGCCAGCGCTTCCCTCTGTTTCCTTCGAACTAGCACCTTGCAGCAACGCAAAAAGATTTCCAGTGGCGGCCTTCTGGTCAGGAGCTGGCGCAGACGCGGGTATCGGTGCATCGGAATTGTCCTGCGAGGGGCTCAATATGCCGCGACTAGTCATTAAGAGAGATGCGCGAACTGCCTCAGGATACTCGTCTAGGAGGAGCTTCGGCTGGCTAGGCTGTTGTATCTCAGGATCGGAATTGACGGCAGCCGCTTGTATATTCACATGACCGTTTGCAATCGCAGCTCGCGAATTGTTGACCTTCGAATTCATGTCGAGAGGTTGCGTCGATTGACCGGAAGGTTGGTTAATTGACGCGGTTTGAACGGGAGCCGCTGACTCGAGCGCGGGAGGCGCGATGGATGCAGTCTGCACGAGGGGCGTGGTGCTTCGTGTCATGTAGAACGCTACCAGAGCCACGATACCGATGCCTAGCCCACCGAGCATCGTGAGAGTGAGGGCTGACGAAGATGAGCCAGCCGAGGATACACTCGCGGTTGGGGTCGGTTCAGTTCGATTCTGAGACGCAATAGTGACCGCTCCTAGCGTCGCTGCAGTCAGTGTACCAGTGGGGGTCTTTTTTCCGGTATCGGAAGTAGAGGCAGGGCCCGCTTGTCCTAGGAGCTCTCGAACCTTGTCCTCGTCACCGAGCATCTCTCTGAGTTGTTTGACTAAGTTGGCGTTAGAGGGATCCTGTGCTTTGAAGCCGATTGTTCTCTGCGCGGTTTGGCCAACCTCTATACGAGCAATCGACTCGTTGTCGATCCAGCACTCGGGCCTGTACGAGAGGCTCGTCACCACGATCATGCCTTTTCGAGACCTCGCGAACGAGAGTAAGAGTTCTGCAAATCGATCGCGCCACGCCGTCGCGATCGGCTCGAACGGCTCGCTCACGATCAGGATCCTGTCGGGTGCATTGGTGGCGGCTATGAGTCGAATTCTGCGTTCTTCGTCCTGGGAGAGGTTCGCGCACATAGCATCTCCTACATGGGCGAGGCCGTAGGAGATTAGAAGTCCCTCGATAGAGCCCTCGAGATATCCTGAACTGCGGAGGAAGTCTCGAACGCTCATACCGTGGTGTGGGGGCGGTTCGCCAAATCCGATGAGCGTGTGTTGGTCCGATACGAAATCGGCACCATCGAGGGATATCGAAAAGCGTTCGCGTCCTGCAGAGCCTGTGAGTGCTCGTTGATAGGGGCGGATCTCGCTGGGAGAAGCCCCACGGAACACTGAAACCTGCCCTGCAAGGCAGGTTACGAGGTTCAAAAGCTCGCCGGAGTTCGAAAGAAGTTTAATTTGGAGCTTTTTGAGCATCTTGTTAGATCGTCACTTTCCCTGTGTCATACCGAGATGTCATGCGGTTATGTGTCGCAGACTCGATACCTTTCCGCTGATCTATAGTCCTTGGTTGCAACCTTTATGGCTCACCTAATTATCGGATTGTACGAGAGATTGCATGAGATGAATATCCCAAGATCATCTTTCCTGGCGGAACGGCGGTTCGTCTAATTTCCCTAGGGGGACAAGCCTACGCCCCGCGTTTATAAGCAGCCAACCACTGTAGAACGGCTTTGGCCCATCCCTCGTAGCTGCCATGTTTTCCGAGGCGTCCTTTGCCGACTATCTGGTCCAAGCTGTTTGCGTTGTAGTTACCGGATGAAATTGCTCGTAGCTCGTTCTTGAGGCTGTTTACTGCTTCGGTAGCTTCACAGTCCACGAAGACGTGAGCAGCTCGCTGATCGTCACCCGAGCCTGCGGCGTACACCGTCATGAATTGCTTTATGTTGGGAAAGAAGCGATTGCCTCCTCCACTGCCATGGTAGCCTTCCATATCTGCCCCTTACCCTATCAAGAGGGATATCGGCAGAGACGCTCTTTATATCGAGAGTCTTTTTATTTCGAAATCTGCAGAGATCTCGCTGTTTACTGGTTTGGAGAAGGTAAGGCGGTCGTAGATCCCGCACTTTTCCAGGGGACGCGTGGCGTCGCTCCGGGAGCCCTTACGTATCGTGACGAGGCCGTAATAATCCGGTCCGCACACCAGTGTGTCGATCCCTCGGGCGTTCTTGCGTGGCGGCGTTAGAACGCGTGTTCCTGGGCGCACATCGACCCCCTGCCGAAAGACGAAGGCACTGTATTTAATCCTGTGTTTGTTGAACCCTAGTAGCTTGTCGAGCTGCCTCGATAAAGGTGGCTGCTGCCATTCGATGGTTCCGTGACACCAGTCTTCGAGCGAAGTCGTGAGCATGGGACAGTCGTCTTTTCGGTGACATGGAAAGAGCGGGCTGATGTCGTGTCGTTCGCGCAGGATTCGGTCACGAACAGACATCAGGCGTCGTGTGTGGCCCTGCTGACCGGGTTCCATGAGCAGCAAAAAGCCGTGTGGTGCCAGGTGAGCTAGAAAGGTGTGGAGGATCTCCGATTGCTGTTTCTCGTCGAGCTCCGCAAGAACATTCGAGGCAACGATGAGATCGTATGAGCCTGCGGGAACGTCCGAGAGGATGGAGAGCTTCGTCAACCGTTCACGCATCGGAGAGGCACTCAAGAGAACCTTTGCAACGTCACGCATCTGCGGCGAGGAGTCAACGCAGGTCAATTCGATGGGTTGATCTGTTTGTAGTAAAAGAGCCAACGACGCCGTTGCTGGTCCGCAACCGAAGTCCAGCACCCGCAACGGGGAAGGAAGGGATTCCAAGACAGGGAGGAGGATTTCTACCTTAGCGGCATTAATCGGAAGGTAGTACAGGGCGTAGGCTCTGGCCTCGATGTCTCGCGAGACAGCCGTAGTCAGGCGCTCTCCTACGGCATGGGCTGTGTACGACGAAGAGAGGTGCTGCAATGCCGATACGTATGCGGCAAGCTCCTTGTGGCCCACATCACCGAGCTGGTACTGCCGCCACCCCTCCTCAGAGAGGAGCAACCTAGCGGCGTGAGCCTCTATGGTACTTGCGATGGTCATAGCGAGGGAGGTTGTCTGCACACGTAGACGATTCAACATCAGAAAGGTTACGCTGTCGGACGTTACCAATCGATCGTGCTATAGTATACACCTTAGCCGGAGCATCATAGTTAGGGAAGCGAGGTAGAGAGGACGCAGATGAAAAGCAAGATCCGGACACGTGAAGAGGTCGTCGAACTGTGTCGTACCCTACGTGGCTCTGGTAAGCGCATAGGGCTCACGTCGGGGGCGTTCGACGTTCTTCACGCTGGCCATGTCGAGTACCTCGAGCATGCGCGCTCGTTGGTCGACGTTCTCGTGGTTGCAGTCAATTCGGACGAGTCGGTCCGTAGCTACAAGAGCCCGGGTCGGCCAATCAATCATGAAGAGGAGCGAGCTGCAGTTGTGGCTGGCTTGCAGGCGGTTGATCATGTGTTCGTTTTCTCTGAGAGAAACAACAACATCAATGTCGAGCTTCTCAAGCCCGATGTGTACATCAAAGCCGGAGATTACACGGCAGAATCCTTGTCCTCACGCAGCATCGTCGAGTCTTATGGTGGCACGGTGGAGATCGTCCCGTTCAAGGCTGGGTTTTCGACCACCGGGGTGATCGACAAGATCTCCGCTCTGTCGAGAACCGAGGAGGGGGAGCAGATCGCCTACGAGCGTCGGCCAGCAGTTTTCGTGGACAGGGATGGAACTGTAAACGAGCACATTGAGTATCTGAGCGATCCAGCCCAATTCAGGGAGATTCCCGGGAGCTTTGCGGCGCTTAAGTCAATTAGAGATTTGGGATTCCGTATCGTCATCGTTACGAATCAGCCGGGTATAGGCTTGGGGTATTTTTCGAAGGAAGATTTTTTCGTCGTTAATCGCGAGATGATGCGCCAGGCGTCATCGATTGGATGCTTCATCGACAAGGTATATTTCTGTCCGCATTCGAAGGGCGACGCTTGTCGGTGTCGTAAGCCTAATCCGTACTTTATCGAGCGCGCTGTCCGAGAGATGAACGTGGATGTCTCGAGGAGCTTTGTCATCGGCGATATGACCTCCGATATCCAGCTCGGTAAAAATGCTGGCTGTCGTACTATCCTGGTGAAAACAGGTAGAGGCGGTGACGATGGATTGTATGACGCCGCCCCGGATTTCGTCGTCTCTGATCTCCGTGGGGTCGTTGAGCTGGCGGCGCAGGTAATCAGGGGCGCGGATTCCGAGCCGCAGGCATAAAAATCTGGCTCATGGTGGAATCGAGTGGGTGGTAGTGAGGATTAGAGATAACGTAAGCCCTTGTTTTAGCGTATAAATCACGCCTTTCCACGTGAACGTGCTCGTGCACGTAAACGTGAGCGTACCCGAACGAGCAACTTTATTCCCTCCCGCTCCAACTAGAGCACTATGCTCGACTATGAAAAACTAGACGTTTATCGAACCGCGCTATTTCTCAATAGCACGAGGATCCGTCATGGAGTGTGGTGCCCTCTTTGATCTGTTAAACGCTCTAAGCTATGTCGTCCCCCGACGAGTATCGCGCTCATAGGCGTTTGCTTACAAGGATTGCAACCATGCCTTCCAGCTATGCCTTCAGCCCCTATGACACCTGTTTCGGGTACGTTCACGTTTACGTGCACGAGCACGTTCACGTCGAGGTAGCGCTACTTCCTTTTTGTCTGTTTCTTGCTGCTCTTGGCAGCAGTAGTAGCAGAGCTATTCTTTTTCTTAGTGGCAACTTTGCCGACGACCTTTTTACTCTTGGAGGAGCTCTTGGCTTTGGCACTGGAGCGTTTCTTAGAGGTGCTCACCCGTGTGTAACTTGGCGCGTCTGGGAGAGGAGTGACGTTGAAGTACTTTTCGAAAACTTTGCGACCGAGTCGCGATGCCTTGCCAGAGTAGGGAGCATCGACCGTAATCACAGCAAGAGCGAGCTCTGGGTTGTTCAGAGGCGCACTTCCGATAAACCAATTGTTGAGCCCTTCCGGGTTGCTTCCGCGCAGCGTGCCGGTTTTTCCGGCAACTTGGATATTACCCAAGGTCGGTTGCGTTCCGCGCATGAACTCGCGGCGTGAGGTTCCGACCGTGGTTGTGTACCGCATCATCTCCATCAGGGATGCTGCTGTGCTGGGCTGTACCACCCGGTTCAACACGTCTGGTTTGGCTTGTGTGAGGATCTCTCCGTCACGGGATACTATCTCCGAAACGATGTGAGGACGAGGCAGAAGTCCGCCGTTGGACACTCCAGCCATCATCGCAGCGGCGTGGATCGGGCTAATTCTGACACTGCCGAAGCCAGCGGCTGTTCTGCTCAGTTCGTACATATCCTTAGTCGGGATATCCGCTGCTGAAGTTGTCAGAGGGGCCTCGAATTGGAGTGAGCGATTGAATCCGAAGAGGCGTGCATATTTGTGCAGGATATTGCCGTTCAGGTAGCGCAAGCCGAGATGGCCGAAGACGGGATTACACGACCGCCCGAGTGCCTCTCCTACGCTCATGACTTTGCGATCCCGTTTCGGGTCGGGAAGGTAGTTCCACTCATTGAGAGTATAGGTGCCACCTCTGAAGGGGATGAGAGAGTCTGGTTGAATTCCCGCCTGTTCAACCGCAGCGGCCGCTGTGACAACTTTGAAGAGGGAAGCTGCGGGAAAATCCGCATGGTACTCGATATCAGGAATCGACGCCGATTTGCCAGCTATCGCCAAGATCGCTCCAGTGCGGGGATTCATGGCAACAACCGCCACGTGCTTGGCTCCGGCCTTGCCGACCAGGTTCGATACGAAAGCCTGAAGCTCGGGGTCTATCGTGTAAAAAACGAAATTGTTTCCGTTTGTGAGGCTTGCGTATCGATCCCCGATTTTAGAAGCGAGATCCGGGCGTTCCGCGAGCTCTAGGCGGCCATTTTTTGCTCCTTCGACCGAAACCTTTCGGAGCGAGGGCAGCGGATAAACTTGACTGGACTCTTCACGCTTTATTGCAAGGGGTGCAGATCCGATTTCTCCCTGTGAAATGTTGCGAGAGAGCTGTATCTGTTCCATGTCCCCGAGTGACAGCTCTCGCTCGCGCGAGGAGCGGGCAGGGTCAGCGGCTAGCGCTGTGTCGCTTTTCCGTGGACCTAAAACGATTGCAAATCCCAGGACTGTTACGGCGAGAGTGGCTGCGACCGAAAATTGGGCGCGAGAAGGAGGGGCCTCACTAGCGAGGACGTTACAAACCTTCTGAGCGGAAAAACCTCGGAATCTCCCAAACATCGATTCAACGGTTCCTTGGGCTACTCGTTTTCGACATCCCTATCTCTTATTTTCGGCTAAAACTGCACAAACTCGTAGCAGAATCGCCTTTGCCCACATAAAAGTTATGATGCCATGCCGGACAAAACTATCCTTTCCAGACTACAAAAACGGGGCCCAAACTACGAAAGTCTGGGCGACCGCTGTCCTAGGACCCTGAACGGATGCTCCGCGGCCGGCCCTTTTCCCCTCTTTAGACACCCTGCTGCGCGTGGCCAGGAAGGGAGAGGAAACCGACGTTAGACCTCAAAATGTGGCTGAAATTGAGTATT
>JBILEW010000048.1:0-25261 GCA_044351885.1 Bdellovibrionota bacterium | reverse complement strand
ATTAAACTGGCTCTTGCTGAACACTCAGGAGTGCAGTACACGGAACCTATGTTTTGGAGAAACAAGAAGCAGACCTCGAACCCCCCGATTGCGACTTCCGGCTTCTCCCTTGGAGACGTCGGAGGAGTGGGAGCTAACTCAGACGCGGTTGAGGCGCACATTTCAGAGCCGTTGCACCCCCCGCCGGCACGTGAGGCGTCCGTACGTGCGGTCCCCGGTACGTACGTCGTTCCAGCAGGTTACAAGATTTCTGGGCCCATTTTTACGACCCGCCCTGTTCGCATAGAGGGAGAACTTTCAGGGCGAGGTCTCGTTGCTAGAGAGGTGTTCGTGGCTGCTTCGGGGTGCCTCAAGCAGTCCGCCGACGTGGATTCGCTCGTCGTCGAGGGGCGCGTTATAGCTCCAATCAAAGCTCGCAACCGCATAGAGGTGCGTACAGGTGGAGAGCTCCGAGGAGAGATCGAGAGTCCTATGTTGGCCGTCAGCCCTGGCGGTCTTCTCCTGGACTGTCAGTTGTCAATTGGTGGAGCAGTGAGCGCCTGAAAAGAGTAGTCGTAGCGGCCCTCTGTGTGGCGCTTGTTTTGGAATGGCGCCAAAAACTATCCACTAGATCCGTCGATAGGCCTTAAAAGATGAGTAAAAAAAAGGATGGCCCCAGGCCATCCTTTTCAAGCTTGCTGTGGTCGCTTTACTTATGCGACCTCGGTAGCATCCTGCTTCTTGGCAGCGCTCTCTCCGCGATTGTTCTCGAAGATGGTCTTCATACGAGTTGCCTTTCCGCGCAGAGGGCGGAGGTAGAACAAGCGCGCGCGGCGCACCTTGGCGCGGCTCACTACCTCGATCTTCTCGACGCGTGGGCTGTGAACCGGGAATGTTCGCTCGACACCGACGTTGTACGAAATTTTGCGAACCGTGAAGGTAGCATCGACCTTGTTGCCTTTGCTGCGCTTTATGACGACACCCTCGAATACTTGGATGCGCTCCTTGGCTCCCTCGATGATCTTTGCGTGAACGCGAACCGAATCACCGGTGTTAAATACGGGAACCTCGGTCTTCTCGAAGCTGCTCGAGAGGCTCTTTACTACGTTCTGCAGGGAAACCTTCGTGGTTTTCTTAGTGGTGGTCTCTTCGCCGGCTGACATGTGCGATCTCCGAATAAGCAAATCGTGACTCATACTGCGTACCAAGCGCGAATAGCCCCATGAGACACAAGATTAGAGGGTGCTATCTGCACCTATCTTCTCCCGGTATCTGTGGTGGAATCTGGAATTCGGGGCCTAATCTACGGTTTCCCGACTTTCCGCAGCTTGGAGACTTGCCAAAAAGCCACAGTTCAATCAAACAATGAAGGGCGGTTGTAGCACATCGCACTATGTAGTTCAATCAACCTGCCCGTCCAGTTCCTCACGCGATGCTGTTGTGAACGAAGGAGGGGTTGGGCTGGTTCAAAGAGCCTGAAATGGCTGTTAAGTACTTGATTTTTCGTGACCTATGGTAGTTAAGCGTTCCATTGAGATGATCCGCAAGGCAAAACGGAAGAAGAATGCCCGTGCTTTTTGGAGTAAGTCGCAGGAGTCTCTGTACAAAGAGTGTGTGGCTCTTTTGGAGCAGGCGGGCTACTTGGTGCGCCGTGAGGAGCTCAAGCGGGGGCACTGTTGGAAGGTAATGAGCGGTTCCTGTCGGTCCCTCACTCATAGGTACGTTTTCATCGATAGTCGATTGACTGCGAATGAGCAGATAGCGTTCCTTAGCGCTAAGTTGAACGAGCTGAATGTTGCGAGAGATTCCTCCGCTCAGACGGAGCTCGGTTTGGAATCAGCCGCCTAGGCTACGGCGACAGTCATTTGTATGCACCACTGACAACTGATGGCCAGCTTTTGAGGGCCTTCTAACAGTATTCGTGCGCGCTTTCTAGCCACCTGATCCTTCCCTTTTTGCGTGGTTGTTATATCTTGAGAGTCTCTCTGGTAATTCGGCACCCGTAACGTTCGAGTATATCTTTCCTTAGGTAGTTATGATTTTCGATTCGCTCCTCGGACTCTTCTCCAATGATCTCGCAATTGATCTCGGCACCGCAAACACCCTCATCTACCAGAAGGGTCGAGGCGTCGTGTGTAACGAGCCATCGGTGGTCGCGGTGCAGAATGATGGAGGCTCTGGGCGCCGTAAGGTAGTCGCGGTCGGAACGGAAGCGAAAAATATGCTCGGGCGTACGCCGGAGTCTATCAGTGCCATCCGTCCGATGAAGGATGGAGTGATCGCTGACTTCGAGATTACGGAAGAGATGCTGCGCTATCTCATTCGCAAGGTGCACAACCGTCGGACCCTCGTTCGTCCTCGCATCATCATCTGCGTTCCGCACGGTATCACCGAGGTCGAGAAGCGCGCGGTGCGCGAGTCGGCGGAGTCCGCTGGAGCTCGCGAGGTATATCTGATCGAAGAGCCGATGGCCGCAGCTATCGGAGCAGGGCTACCGGTTACTGAGGCGTGTGGAAGCATGATCCTCGATATCGGTGGTGGAACTACCGAGATCGCGATCATCTCATTGAAGGGGATCGTGTATTCGCGGTCCGTTCGAGTCGGTGGCGATAAGATGGACGAGGCGATCGCTAACTTCGTGCGTAGGCGACATAATGTGTTGATCGGTGAGCGCACTGCGGAACAGATCAAGATCTCAATCGGCAGTGCGCTTCCGACTGGAGATAACACGCTTCTCGAGGTCAAGGGACGAGATCTCCTACAGGGGATTCCCAAGGCAGTTCTGATCTCTGAGGACGAGATCCGCGAGGCGCTCGCAGAGCCGCTCAATCAAATTATCGAGGTCGTCAAGATCGCCTTGGAAAAGTGCCCTCCGGAGCTATCGTCGGATATCGTCGACCGTGGAATCGCTATGGCTGGAGGCGGAGCATTGTTGCGCAACTTGGACAAGCTCATAGCCCGTGAAACCGGTATCTCTACGGTGCTCGTACAGGATCCTCTCTCCGCTGTGGTTGTGGGGTCCGGAGCGGTGCTCGATCAGCTGGAGATTCTCAAGGACGTCGTTATTCAGTAGCATTCCCGTGCGGGTGGGCGGAGTGCGCGCATCCCTCGGATTGTCTGGTAGTCGTTATCTATGGTGGGCATGTCGGAGGGTATTTCAGCCAGGGCGCGGGTTGCGATCACCTCGTTTTCCCTGTTGTGCGTGTCGCTGTTCCTCACGGCCTACAGCTCAAAACACCCGGCGCTCGTGTCGTTCGGAAGCGTGCTAATTTCCGAGATAGTTACGCCCTTCCAATCCTTCTCCGAGTTCGTGAGCCAATCCGGAAGCTCGATATGGGAGCGATACCTGTACCTTGTCGGAGTCTCCGAAGAGAACGAAGATCTCCGGGTGCGTCTCAGAAAGGTCGAGGGAGAGTTGGCTCTCCTTTCGGAATTTCGAACCGAGAACGAGCGCCTGAGGTCGATGCTCAACTTCGTTTCCGAAACCGAGTTGCAAGGGGTCGTCGGACGTGTGATCGGCAGCGACCCGAGCGGTTGGGTAAAAGGGGTGATGATCGACAAGGGAAGTTCGAGTGGTGTGGCTGTCGGTATGGCAGCCGTCGTTGCGCGAGGTGTCGTCGGTCAAGTCGTAGCTACCAGCTTGAGCTCGTCTCGCATTCTTTTGATCGCAGACCATGCGAGTGGTGTCGACGCTATCGTTCAAGGCAGTAGGGTTCGTGGAGTTGTCGAAGGGTCGGGTTCTCAGCTGTGCGAATTGCGCTATGTGACCCGTGACTATCAAGTGAAAACCGGAGAGCTGGTTCTTTCTTCGGGAATGGATGGAGTCTACCCGAAAGGGCTTATGATCGGCACGGTGTCGGCGGTACAGGCGGGGGGCGCGACGCTTTTCCAGACGGTCGAAGTGAAACCGGCCGTCGATTTCTCGCGACTCGAAGAGGTTTTGATAGTCACTTCCAAACCGGATGCAACGGCCGAAGCGGGAGAGCCGCTCAGCTCTGTCGTGAAGCGTCTAAGGCAGAAGGAGGAGTAAGCTCATGGCGCGAGCGTTGGTCTTTTGTTTGTTGGGCTTGCTGGGAGTTTTACTGCAAGGTGTTTTGCTTCGCTTCGGGGTTCCCGATGCGCTGCTTCCGCAGCTCGTCTTGATGATCGTCATTTATCTGGGTTTCAATGAAATCAGTGTGCTTGGGACCTTCGTAGCATTCGTTCTGGGGTTGTTCCTTGATTTCTCTTCAGCGCTGCTCGTGGGGCCGTGGGCTGGAGCGTTCGTGACTGTGTATGGGGTCATGGCAGCCCTTTCGTCTCGCCTCTTCATCGAGTCGCCTGTCGTGGCCGCCTTCATCTCCTTCCTAGCATCTGTTGTGGCGAGTGTGATCTACATACTACTCGGATACGAGTATCGCACGCTCGCGTGGGAAGACCTCTCGCGTATCGTAGGTCAGGCGTTGTGCACTGCGGTTCTTGCGCCGGTAGTTCTCGGCGTGATGGCGCGGCGCTTGAAGAAGCGAGCATCACCCTCATTGAGTCGTTCATTCGCAGCGTCGGTAGCGTCCTAATCCATGCCTACACTCGATCGCTCATCACTCAATATCACGTTTCGCATCTGGGTGGCGCTCGGGCTTTCGTTCTTCTGTCTCTTCGTGCTCATTCTGCGACTCTGGTACCTTCAAATCATGAAGGGGGAATACTTTAGAGATCGCTCGGAAAACAATCGATTACGTACGATCTATTTACCTTCGCCGCGAGGGTTGATCTTCGATCGAAATGGAGAGCTTCTCGTTCGAAATCGTCCTTCGTTCAACGTCGATCTCGTAGTGGAGGACAGCCCAGACCCCAAAAAGACGATCGAGGCTCTAGCCGAGATAGTCGGCGAAGACTCTCAGGAGCTGCAGGATCGCTTGTCCAAGCAAACGAAGCGACGTCGATTCGAGCCCAAGCTCCTTCTACGGGATATCTCCCGCGATACGGTCGGACGGATCTCAGCTCAGCGGCACCGTCTTCCGGGTATCATCGTCAGTGTCGTTCCAACGCGCGAGTATGTTCACGGCGATCTCGCTTCTCATGTTGTTGGTTATATCCGAGAAATCAACCAGGACCAGCTCAAGAATCAGATCTATCGCGGGTATCGCATGGGTGACGACGTAGGGCATTACGGAATCGAAGCTACGTTGGAGCGTTACCTGCGTGGCGAGCGAGGGTCGCAAGCGGTCATAGTAAATGCAATCGGTAACAAAATTGGGGAGGCTTTTTTTCAGCCGGAGATTCCTGGTACCAACGTGACCTTGACGATTGACGCCAAGGTCCAGAGAACGGCGGACAAGCTACTCGAGGGAAAGAAGGGAGCCGTCGTTGCGCTGGATGTCCGGACCGGTGACGTCATAGCGATGTCGTCGGGGCCGCGCTTCGATCCGAACATGTTCACTTCCGAGATCTCCAAGGAGGATTGGAGTGATCTGACGAACTCGAAAGAGGACAAACTGTCGAATCGAGTGCTTCAGGGTGCTTATCCACCTGGCTCGGTGTTTAAGATATTCGTCGCGGCAGCAGCGCTCTCCGAGGGAGTGGTCACGCCCACTGAACGGATGACGTGCAACGGAGCCTTGCAATTCGGGACGCGCTCGTTTCGTTGTCACAAACACTCCGGGCATGGTTCAGTCGATCTTTTCGATTCAATAGTGCAATCCTGCGACGTGTACTTCTACACGATAGGTCAGCGACTCGGTGTCGATCGGATCTATCACTACGCGCATGACATATTCGGCTTCGGGGAGTCCACGGATCTTGGTCTCGGAGAAGAGGTCCCTGGGTTGATACCTTCGACCAAATGGAAACAGGCGTACTTTCGAAATCCAGAGGACAAGCGTTGGTATCCCGGTGAGACGCTGCCTGTGGCGATTGGGCAAGGCGCTGTCACTACAACGCCTCTTCAGGTCGCGCGCGCACTCGCAGCAGTCGTGAACGGGGGCAAGTTGCTCAAGCCGCGTATCGTGAGGCAGCTCGTGGCGAGTGATGGGCGTATCATCCAACAAGCGTCGGATCAACCGGAGGTGATAGGGACGCTTGAGATCGAGCCGTGGGTGCTCGACAAGGTCAAGCAGTCGATGGTTGGAGTTGTCGAAGACAAGCGTGGGACAGGTCATCGAGCCGCACTGCCGAAGGAGAGGGGGATTTCGGTGGGAGGCAAGACCGGCACAGCCCAGGTTGCATCGCGTGAATCGGGAAGCAAGCGAGAAGATCATGCATGGTTTGCCGGCTATGCTCCGGCGGACAAGCCTCGAATCGTTGTCGTAGCGATACTGGAGAACGCAGGTCATGGCGGCGCGGTTGCTGCGCCGGTTGTTCACGATGTAATGGCTGCGTATTTCGGAGTCGATGATGTTGGGGTAGCTACCGTAGTCGATGAAGAATCTGTGGTAGAGGACTGAGAGGGGCTCGAGAGCGGAGTTCCGTGATAATAGTTATCGAATATGTTGAAGATCGATAGACGACTGCTGACGAATTTCGATTGGGGGCTCTTTGCGCTCGCCCTCGTGATCCCGTTGTGCGGATTGGTCGTGCTCTACAGTGCAGGATATGATTCCGACTCGACGGTCGATCTCTTCGGCTTGTTCTCGGTAGAATTCGCGAGTGCTGCGTGCCTCAAGCAGGCTGTGTATCTTCTCGCTGGAATCCTCATAATGGTGGTAGGAATGAGTATTCCTACTCAAGTGTTCCACCGATATGCATTTGTCGTCTATGGAATTGCGTTGACCTTGTTGTGCGCAGTTGCAGGATTCGGGGTGGTGGTAAACGGTTCGCGCCGATGGCTCAATTTGGGTGGATTCAATCTGCAGCCGGCAGAGTTCATGAAGCTTGCTTTGATAGTAACGATGGCACGCCTTCTTTCTAAGGCACCACCGAAAGATGGGCATGCGTATCGGCTCACCGAGTTGCTTATCCCCGGGCTTTTCATCGCTGTGCCGATGGTGCTCATCATGCAACAGCCCGATCTGGGCACTGCTTTGTCGCTTGGGATCGTTGGTGTATCGCAGGTCTTGTTCATCGGCGTTCGCCCTAAAGTACTTCTGCTCGTCGTTTTGAGTGCGGTGGTGCTGGCATATCCGTCGTGGCACATGCTGCACGACTATCAACAGCGGCGTATCTTGGTCTTACTTAATCCCGAAGCCGATCCTCAAGGAAGTGGTTACCATATTACGCAATCGAAGATCGCGGTCGGATCGGGTGAGCTGTTCGGTAAAGGATATCGGCAAGGAACTCAAACGCAGCTCGAGTTCCTTCCCGAGCACACTACTGACTTCGTGTTCTCGGTGCTCGCCGAAGAGTGGGGGTTCGTGGGAACGGTGTTTCTCATTATGCTTTTTTTCGGGCTTCTATCTTTCATGCTGCGGGTAGCGCATCGTAGTAGGGATCTGTTTGCCTGCCTTCTGGCGTTCGGTATCACCGCGCAGTTCTTTGCTCACATCGTGATCAATATCGGAATGGTCATAGGGTTGATGCCAGTGGTTGGGATCCCGCTACCGCTTTTCAGCTATGGTGGATCAGCTATGCTCTCATTGATGTTTGGTGTAGGAATAGTACAAGGAGTCAGTATGAGGCGTATGTTGTTTCGGGCAGCGCCTTGATCTGATGCACAATCGACTCTGCAGTCGATGAGGGGTAGAGGTATGCTCGATTTCAAGGTTCGCATTGTCTCTCTCTTGGGCGCATTGGGAATATGCACCGGGTCGCTGTGTGCCGAAGAGCCACATGCTCTGGACATTGCGCCGCTGACGCAAGCACAGAACGATATCCTGGTAGATAGTTTGCGCTCGAGTGCGGTGCTCGCACTCCCTCCGCTGGAAACTTCTCAGGTTGTAGACCCCAACATTTCGGGAATATGGGCTGGTAGCAAGGTCAACGTATCCTTGTCGTTAGGTGAAGTTTCGCTGCGCTTTCGGCGCAAAGTCGATGAGTTAGTGGCGGCGACGCAAGCTGGACAAGACCTCACGCGAGAGTCCCTCGAGAGCTTCGAATTGGTGGTACATGCCAAGCCGTATCGAATGGAGCTGCGACACAGTAATCCCGAGAGTGTATCCGATGCGCAGGGAGTATGGGTTCCCCTCGAGACCCACAGGCCGCAGACCGTTGTCCCATTTATCGCTGGACAGAAGAATTCCGGGCTATACGTAGCTGTGCTGCCAACTGCAAAGAGAATCGATCAGTGGGCAGTCTTCGTGTGTCCTCGAAAAGTTACTTTCGAGCGAAAAACGGGTGCTCTAGGTTTGTCCCCCTCGGTGTACGAGCTGTTCGAAGCCAAGGTGAGTGCCGCAGCCGAGGCAGAGGCGGTGATGTCGACTGGTGGACAGGAAGGAAGGATGAAGGTTTCGCTGCACGTGTCGAAGGATCTTCCGCCAAGCAGTGCAACCGAGGATGAAGCGGTCTCTGCTGTTCCGAGAGTACAGATCAAGTACAAACCTCAAAGTCCCTTCGACTTCTTCCGCTTCAAGCCACATACGGATGTGCAGCAAGGGATCCTCTTGATGCTGGAGATGCAAAACAAGGTCGGATACGTGCGCAAGCAGCACTTCAGTAGGTATCTGTATATCCATCGAACTGAAGAGCAAACCGGTGTTCCGGTTTTTTATGGTAATAAAAGAGCTACTGCCGATACAGGTGAGTGCTACGTACTGGTGGAGCAGGCGAATTCCTGGGCGAGCTACGATAAGATATCGGATGGAGCTAGCTCCTCAGGAGGACTTGGGGCTCTAGGGAAGTGAGGCAAAACGGCCTATTCTCTTCCGTGAACGTGCGCCCTCAGTGCCGAAAAAACCTCCAGAAACCTGCCGATGACAAAAAGTGTAAGCCTTTTCGGTTGCTGGCCTTTGAATAAGTTCCCGGAGTAGGGTAGCCTAACGGCCATCGTTGGGGCCGGAGCGAGCGAGATCCCACCAGAAACAAGCTCGTGCGATCTCTAAAAGTTATTCGCGCTCGGATGCCTGACGGAGCACGTGTCCCCGACCGTGCAACTTCTGGAGGAGGCCGAGTGGCAATAATCATCGACGACGTATCCCATACTTTTCACGAGTACCTGTTGCTTCCGGGTTTGACCACCAAGGAGCACGTGCCGTCGAACGTCTCTCTCAAGACTCCCGTACAGCGCTTTCGACCCAGTGAGGGGATGAAGGCAGCGCTCAACATCCCATTCGTGTCCTCGGCGATGCAGGCGGTCTCAGGATCGGAACTCGCCATAGCGCTCGCTCGAAAGGGCGGTTCGGCGTTCATCTTCTGCTCGCAATCGATCGAAGCGCAGGCCGATATGGTGCGGCAGGTTAAGGAGCACAAAGCCGGCTTTGTCGAGTCCGACTCCAACCTATCTCCCGCCGCAACCTTGAGAGACGCATTGGAGCTTCGTAAAAGGACAGGCCACTCGACGATCGCCGTTACTCAGAACGGAGCAAGGAATTCCAAGCTTCTCGGCCTTCTCACGAGCAAGGACTTTTGGGAGTACAAAGACGATCTCAACCAGAGTGTGGCTAATTTCTGTACGCCGACGGAAAAGTTGGTTCTTGCTCGTGAAGGAGTAACGCTCCAAGAAGCGACCAACCTGTTGTGGAAGAACAAGAAGGAGTGTTTGCCGGTGGTGGACAACGAGGGAAATCTGAAGTACCTCGTATTTCGCAAGGACTACTACGATCACCACTCGTATCCTGACGAGCTAACTGACTCCCGAAAGAGGCTCTTCGTCGGCGCTGCTCTCAACACGCACGATTACATGGAGCGAGCCTCTGCTTTGGTCGAAGCGGGTGTGGATTGCTTGTGCCTCGATTCCTCAGATGGGTACACGGAATGGCAAGGGCATGCGGCGATCGAACTCCGTAAGAAGTTCGGTGACTCGATAGTTCTCGGTGGTGGTAACATCGTTGCTGCCGATGCGTTTCGATATCTCGTCGAAGAGGCGCAGGTAGATTTCGTCAAGGTCGGTATCGGCGGCGGGTCGATCTGTATCACTCGCGAGCAGAAGGGAATTGGTCGTGGCCAAGCGAGCGCAGTAATGGATGTGGCGCGCGCGCGTGACCAGTACTTAAAGGAGAAGGGCGTGTATATTCCGATCTGTTCGGATGGAGGCTTGAACTCTGACACCCAAGTGATCGTTGCCCTTGCTATGGGAGCTGATTTCGTGATGATGGGTAAATACTTCGCTATGACCGAGGAGAGCCCAACAGCCAAGATCAGCTATCGCGGCCGCTTGTACAAGCCGTACTGGGGCGAAGGCTCGAACCGAGCACGCAATTGGCAGCGCTACAAGCAGAGCGAGTCGAACCAATTGGTGTTCGAAGAGGGGGTCGACGCGTATGTTCCATACAGCGGTCCCTTGGCCGACAAGATGGATGTTTCACTCGTGAAGCTCAAATCTACAATGTGCAACGTAGGAGTTCTCTCGATTAAGGAATTCCACGAAAAGGCTCGTCTTACCCGAGTATCGGAGATGACGGTCGTAGAGGGTGGAACGTCCACTGTAGAGATGCTCGATCGCATGCAGCCGAGTGTAGGGTAAGGATTATCCTCGCATGTGGTTCTCTCGTGCTCAGTTCGAGATATGCAGTGAGCTCAAATCGTGGGGGCTCGAGCCGCGGTTCGAGCCAGGTGATCTCGTTGCGCGAGGTTTTGCGGATCTGGGCTACGAAGAGTTTCAGGTTCTGCCAGGCACTCGACTTCTCTCCTTGACGGCTGGTACGACAACACCGTTCCCCGTCGAGCACAGCCACCATTTCTTCTGGATCCCCTCGATCGACGAGAGCGTGGCGCTCTTGGAGCGAGCAGGAGTGAAGTGCTTGCGATGTGACAGGATTGATGCGCGCGAGTGGAACGTTGAGGCACAGTGCGAGCACGGTATCGAAGTGCAGCGGGCACGCTCTCTCCACGAAGCGCTCTTGTGCACGGTACGTGAGGTCTACAAGGCACGATTCAAGAGAACTGCATGAAGGATGAAGCGGCCACTCATCGGGTCGTCCTCGCCTCGTCATCCCCGCGGCGTAAGGAGCTCCTTTCCCAAGCGGGCATACCGTTTAGTATCGTCGTATCCGGATGTGACGAAACGCCTATTCCGAACGAGTCAGCGCGTGAGATGGTCGAGCGACTAGCGCTCGTTAAAGCCCAAGCTGTAGCGGAAAACGAGCGTGACGCTTTTGTGGTAGGGGCTGACACGACGGTATTTATCGACGGAGAGGCCCTAGGAAAACCCGAATCGGCGACAGAAGCACGCCAGATGCTTGCGAAGATAGCTGGGCGCACCCACGAGGTGTGGGGAGGTATCGCGATTGTTCATAGAGAAAAGGGGTTCGTTCGAGTGTGGTCTCACATGACCAAAGTAACCATGGTTTCTCTCTCTCCTGAAACGATTGCGTGGTACGTGCAGTCTGGTGAGCCTATGGATAAGGCTGGTGCCTATGCGATTCAGGGGCTCGGGTTGCAGTTCGTCGAAAATGTCGAAGGCTCTTACTCGAATGTCGTCGGTCTGAACATCTCCGAACTTGTCCAGGTGTTAGAAGAGCTCGGAGTGAAGCGCCGATGAAGCCGCTGGTCGATATTGGTCAGCGCCTCGATATGGTGCTCGACACTATCGCCGCAGCAGCGGCAAAAAGTGGACGAGTTCGCAAAGACATAACTTTGGTAGCGGTCACCAAAACGCACCCGATCTCTGTGCTGCGTGAATTTGCAAAACACGCAGCGGGCCGCGGCGAGCCGGTAATTTTCGGTGAGAATTATATTCAGGAGATCAAAGCCAAGCGCCCTGAGATCGACGCTTCAGCCGAGATTCATATGATAGGGCCGCTCCAGAGCAACAAGGTGAGAGATGCCGTAAAGCTGTGTGATGTGATCCAATCGGCACATTCACTGAAAGTGGTGGAACTTATCGCCGCCGAGGCAGCCCGAATCTCCAAGCGCCAACGCATCTATCTACAGGTGAACATCTCTGAGGATTCCGGCAAGAGTGGTTTTTCGGAGGGCGAACTGCCTGCGGCGATTGATCTGGTGAGGCGGTCGAGTGCGGCTTTGCAGCTCGAAGGATTGATGACGATTACCGCCTTCTACGATCAACCTGAGGATGCACGCCCAGACTTTCGTAAGATGTCAGAGCTGCGCGAGCGTTTGGTCGCTCGAGGAGAGTCGGAAGCCTTTCACGAGGGGCAGATCCGTCTCAGTATGGGTATGTCCGCTGATTTCGGTACTGCGATAGAAGAGGGGGCGGATCTCGTTCGGGTCGGAACGGCGCTCTTTGGGGAGCGCTGAAGCCCGAATTAAAGATGGCACGGCGCTGATTCCGCTCGTGCGGCCTCATGATATATTCGATGTGTGGGTGCTATGCATACAAACTACTTCGCGGAGCAGGGTAGAGATTACGCGAAGGCTCGCCCTCCATACCCAGGGACGTTGTCATCCTTATGTCGCTCCGAGTGTGGCGGGTAGGTACCAGCGGCCTCTGATTACTATGGGTTTCTCGCAGCGGATTCGAGGTGGCTAGGAAAGCGATTATAAGAGGAAAAAGTCTGTTGGTTCAGGGGGTTGGAATGTAATGCCCCGCCCTCGCTCTTGAAAAGAGGGAATCCAGTGCCTAATAAACCTAGTTAGTAGGCGTGCTGGGCGCTGTCCCCGAAACTTTCTCATCATCGGGCAGCGCGACAAGCATCCTAATTCAGTATACAGTTTGCGAGAGGCTTGTTTTTAGCGAGAAGTATATGCCGATTTACGAGTACGAGTGTCCCTCCTGTGGTCGTTTCGAAGTTATTCAGAAGTTCAGTGACAAGGCATTGAAACACTGCCCTAACTGTAAAGAGAAGGGTAAGTCCAATACTGTTACGAAAGCTGTGTCGGCATCGGCGTTTCACCTCAAGGGTAGTGGTTGGTACAAGACAGACTACTGTTCCAACAGCTCCTCTTCTTCCTCGAAATCTCCAAAGAAGAGCGGTGCGTCAGAGAGCTCCGACAAATCGGATTCGACCGCGGCCCCTGCCAAGGCAGCGTGTGGCACGGGGTGTGGCTGTCACTAATCTCCGCTTCTTTCGTTCTCCCGCGCTGCTTTGAAAAAAAGGGAGTCGAGGGTGCTGCGCGTCATGAGTGGGCGCTCGCAGAACGTTTCTATTGAGTGCATCAAGTGCGTCAGTGCCCTGCTGCTCGGAGGCATATTCGTCAGATCGACGATGCCCGCCCGTTTCGTAAGCGATGTGAGCGCTATGTAGGTCGCGCGTAGGCACTCCTTGGCACCCGCCGCTTCATCCAATGCGTTGAGAGAGAGATCCAGGATCTCGAAGATCTCCGGAGAGCCGGCGTCACCCCCGTCCTCTTGAAGGATTAGGTCGAACGCCTCGCACATCAAAGATGCCAGGGTCAATTTGTCGAGATTGTCTCGGACGCGCTTCAGCGAGTGTGAGGGGGAAAACTCCTTGATGCCTACTGCCCCGCTTTTTTCCACAGTGAGCCGCGCATTGCCTCGATCAAAAAGGTCTAGTGAGCTGGGAAAGCGCTTGCGGCTGCCCCGAGCGTGCCGCGCTATAGCCGAGAGCTTCCCCAGCGAGGGGGTCAGAAGGTGGGCCATGAGGTCACTGTCCCGGTACGGAGTTATTCTCAGTACCAGTGCGGGAACGGTAAGGTCGTGTCCGCGTTGAAGTCCGTTAATTGGAGATGGCTGACTGGTCATGGGGAGAAACATTGAAAAAGCCTGTCCCAGTGTTTATAGCATATGTCGCATAGACGCATAGGATCGAAGAGCCGAACGCGACAAAAAAGACTAATTAGTTTGATATCTTAGAGAAGTACGCCATGGAAGACGCCCACGACGAGGCACAAAAGCAGGACGCAGGAGGAGCGCAGGAGCACGACGGCAACGCTCAAGCTTATGGTGATAACGCAGAAAGTGCTAACGGAGGACTTGAGGTCGAGACGGCCAGTTTGGCCAAGGAGTTAACAGAGATGCGCGACCGATACGTTCGGTTGATGGCAGATTTCGAGAATTTTAAGAAGCGGGCCTTGAAGGAGCAGTCTGAGCTGCTTAAGTACCAAGGAGAGCGTGTGATAGTCGATCTCCTGGAGGTTCTGGACAATCTGGAGTTGGCTCTCAATCACAGCTCGGCGGATGCAGAAAAGCTCAAGACCGGCTTGGAGATGATACAGAAGATGTTTGTCGAGCGGCTGGGGAAATGGGATGTGCGTGGGGAGTCAGGAGTTGGATTACCTTTCGATCCTCAACGTCACTCGGCCATCAGTAGGGTCCCGGGTGCAGACGCGAAGCCGGGAACGATCGTCGGAGAGCTCAAGAAGGCGTACTTCTACAAAGACAAGTTGATTCGACCGGGAGAGGTCGTCGTAGCTGCAGAGTCCGAGGGAGCGTAGGACTCAAGATAGAGCCAGGTAACAGGATTTTTGGTTAGGAGTTAACATGGGAAAAGTAATTGGAATTGATCTCGGTACAACCAACTCGTGCGTAGCTGTCATGGAAGGGGGTACCGCAACGGTTATCGCTAACAGCGAGGGGAGTCGCACGACTCCGTCGGTTGTTGGTGCAAATGATGCTGGCGAGCGTCTCGTTGGGCAGATCGCAAAGCGCCAGGCCGTCACAAACCCAAAGAACACTATCTTCGCAGTCAAGCGTCTGATCGGTCGTAAGGTCGACGCACCCGAGGTGGAGAAAGCTCAAAAGGTACTGCCGTACGAGGTGACAGGAGCCCCGAACAAGGACGCATGGGTCAAGCTCAAGGGTGAGGCAAAGAGCCCGCAAGAGGTCTCTGCTATGATCCTCACCAAGATGAAGCAGACGGCTGAAGACTATCTCGGTGAGAAGGTGACAGACGCTGTAATCACGGTGCCCGCTTATTTCGACGACGCTCAGCGGCAGGCAACGAAGGATGCTGGTAAGATCGCAGGCCTCAATGTGCTGCGTATCATAAACGAGCCTACTGCCGCCGCGTTGGCATACGGCCTAGACAAAAAGCACGAGAAGACTATCGCAGTGTTCGACCTCGGTGGAGGTACTTTCGACGTATCGATTCTCGAGCTCGGAGATGGTGTATTCGAGGTTAAGTCGACCAACGGTGACACCTACCTTGGAGGTGAGGACTTCGACCACGTTCTGGTCGATTACATCGCGGATGAGTTCAAGAAAGAGCAGGGTATAGACCTCCGTAAGGACACCATGGCGCTGCAGCGTCTCAAGGAGGCTGCAGAGAAAGCCAAGCACGAGCTCTCCTCTTCGATGGAGACCGATGTGAACCTTCCGTTCATTACTGCAGATGCATCGGGTCCGAAGCATTTGAACCTCAAGATCTCTCGCGCCAAGTTCGAGGCGTTGTGTGCAGATCTCTTGAAGAGGTTGGAGGAGCCGTGCCGTATCGCTCTGCGTGATGCTGGTCTGAAGGCGAGCGATGTTGGCGATGTCATCCTCGTAGGAGGTATGACCCGCATGCCGGCTGTTCAGCAGAAGGTGAAGGAGATCTTCGGGAAGGAGCCCTCGAAGGGGGTAAACCCAGATGAAGCAGTAGCTATAGGTGCGGCGGTTCAGGCTGGAGTTCTCCAGGGCGACGTCAAAGACGTATTGCTCCTCGATGTTACTCCACTCAGCCTCGGTATCGAGACCTATGGTGGAGTCTTTACCAAGCTGATCGACAAAAACACTACTATTCCGACCAGGAAGTCTCAGGTTTTCTCGACCGCTTCTGACAATCAGCCAGCAGTTTCGATTCACGTACTGCAGGGTGAGCGTGAGATGGCCGGTGACAACAAGACCCTTGGGCGTTTCGAGTTGGTAGGTATTCCGGCCGCGCCCCGTGGAGTTCCGCAGATCGAAGTTACATTCGACATCGATGCGAACGGTATCGTTTCAGTATCGGCGAAAGACCTCGGAACCGCCAAGGAGCAGTCGATTAAGATCACCGCCAGCTCCGGTCTCTCGAAGGAAGAGATTGAGCGCATGGTGAACGATGCCAAGGCGCATGCCGAAGAGGATCGTAAGCGTCGTGAGATGGTAGAGGAGCGTAACAAGCTCGACAGCTTGGTGTACGCAACCGAGAAGACCATGAGCGAGCTCTCCGACAAGGTGTCGGCTGACGTGAAGGGGTCGGTAAACACCGCCCTCGAGGAGGCTAAGAAGGCGCTCGAGGCAAATGACGGCGATGCGATGAAGAGTGCTTTCGCCAACCTCGAGAAGGTGAGCCACAAGCTCTCCGAGGAGGCTTACAAGAAGGCCGCAGCGCAGGGTGCCGAGGCCAACGGCGCGGGTGCCAACGGTGCTGGTGCCGACAAAGAGGACGTGGTCGATGCGGACTTCGAGGAGGTCCAGGACAACAAGTAACGAGGTTGTCTCGCGTCCCTTACGATGGCGGGTCTCCGCGTGCGTCATTCGATGCACGCGGAGGCCCGCCGTTGTCGTGTTGGTGTAGGCCTGGCGGAAAAGGGTAGTAACGGCGAGACAGAGCGACCGGGTTAGTGTTAAGGTGTGCGCGTGGCGAAGCGAGATTATTACGAAGTATTAGAGGTGTCGAAGACGGCATCTCTCGAAGAGATCAAGAAGGCCTACCGCAAAAAGGCCGTTCAATTCCACCCTGACAAAAATCCGGGCAACAAAGAAGCCGAGGAGAAGTTCAAGGAGGCTACCGAGGCTTATTCCGTTTTGAGCGAAGCGGAGAGTAGGTCTCAGTATGATCGCTTCGGGCACGCCGCGTTCGAGCAGGGCGGTGGCGCAGGAGGCTTCCACGGCGATTTCTCGGGATTCGAGGATATATTTGGAGATATCTTCAGTACCTTCTTTGGCGGTTCCATGGGCGGAGCCGCAGGTGGACGTCGTGGGCGAGGCCGAGCGGGCAACGATCTCCGTTACGACCTCGAAGTATCGTTCGAAGAAGCGGCCTTTGGATGTGAGAAGGAGATCTCTATCGGGCGCAGGACGAGCTGCGAGACCTGCCAAGGTAGCGGTGCTGCGAAGGGTAGTGGCCGTGAGCGGTGTCCACAGTGCGAAGGGGCGGGTCAGATCCGCATACAGCAGGGATTCTTCACCCTAGCTCGTACCTGTCACGCCTGCGGTGGTATAGGCGAAGTGATCAAGAATCCGTGCACTGATTGCTCGGGTTCTGGTCTCAAGGTCAAGCAGTCGAAGCTCAAAGTAAAGGTTCCTGCCGGTGTCGACCATGGGCAACGCCTCAAGATGCGCGGCGAGGGTGAGGCTGGCTCTGGCGGAGGCCAGAACGGAGATCTCTACGTGCAGATCGTGGTGCAGGAGCATCCGATATTTCATCGCCAGGAGAGTGAGCTCATCTGTGAGATGCCGATAACCTATACAGCAGCGGCTCTCGGAACAGAGATAGAGGTTCCATCGCTCGAAGGTAAGGTCAAACTAAAAATTCCTGCGGGAACCCCTTCGGGTAAGGTCTTCCGTTTGAAAAACAAAGGCATTCCCATCCTGGGGAGCAACCCCCAGCGGCGTGGGGATCAACACGTCCGTGTGTACGTGCATGTGCCCAAAAAGCTCTCTGAGGAAGAGAGGGATCTTCTCGAGAAATTGGCGGCAATTCAGGGCACTACCGTCGAGGATCCTTCAGGTCGGGGCTTCTTCGAGAAGGTGAAAGATATCTTTTCCTAGCCTCGCCGTGGGCGTTATTATTCTCGGCAATCAGATGGTGATGCTGAGGCTCTTTCGGTGAATCACCATGTAGGCGCATCGTTGGCGAGGGTTCAAGCGGATTTGATTGTGAATCTAATCCGGCTCCGGCTCGTCGTGTCGGAGTGTGGTTGAGAAGATTCCACTCCGACCGTAAAAAAGAAGGCAGGAGTAGTATGGAAGGAAGCAGCATCCAGGCTGGGGCGGATGATCCGCGGGAGAACCGGGAACCGGCCCGCCAGGAAGGAGGGGTTGCGAGTGGGATCGCTAGGGCGCTCAAGAGCGGCTTTCGTGATCTCGGCGTGCTCGATCCGCGCTCACTTGCTTTCTTCCGGATAATGCTTGGGAGCGTGATTGTCCTTGACGTTGCCCTTCGTCTGATTGACCTGCAGACGTTCTACACTGATTTCGGCGTCTTGCCACGCTCGGTAGTGCTTGAAAAATACAGCCCAGCGGCGCGATTTTCACTTCTCATGAGCAGTGGAGCTGGCTGGTTTCAGGCGCTCATGCTTCTGATCACAGCGGTCAGTGGCGCGTGTTTGGCGGCCGGTTACCGAACGCGGCTATTCGCGGTCATCTCGTGGGTGCTGCTCGTCTCTATTCAGCACCGCAATCCACTCATTATCCAGGGTGGTGATGTGCTGTTTCGAATTCTGGTGCTTTTTGCTGCAATTCTGCCGGTAGATCGCGTCTGGACTGTCGGCGCCAGTTCTCGCACAGTGCACCAGCTTCGGCCCTCATTTCTGCATTTCGCCTACGTTGCACAGGTGGCATGTGTGTATATAGTGACGGGAGCAGCAAAGTACAAAAATGCGGAGTGGAGAAGTGGCCTGGGACTCCCCTATGTTCTGTGGCTCCAACAGTATACGACGTGGCTTGGGGACCTGCTCGGATCTCTACCGCTCTTCGTGCTGCGAGCGATGAATGCTGGAGTGCTTGCTGCGGAAATACTTCTTCCGATCCTACTCTTTGTCCCGTGGAAGGTTCCGAGGCTACGAGCAATATGCATCGCGATAATGATGGGTTTCCACCTTGCGATCCTCGTGACCCTCAAAGTAGGACTCTTTAGCCTGCTCTCAATTACCGCGTGGATGCCGTTGCTGCCGAAGGGCTTTTGGGAGACGCTATTTTCGAAGTTGAAAGGTCCTTTTGGCCCGCGCGTACTCGAGCCCGAAGCATCTCCTGCTCTACTTGTTGCGCCTGCGTGGCAGCGTATGTGCAAAGAGTGGATTGGCGTGATGTTTCTTGCCTATCTTCTAGTGTGGAATAGTAGCAACATTCTTCCTTTGTACCGTGGCGCTATGAGACCTGACTGGCTAAAGCAAACGGCTCTTTTCCTCGGCATAGATCAGTCATGGGAGATGTTCTCGAGAGCGATCGCCGCTGATGGCTGGTTCATGATTCCCGCTGTACGAGCAGACGGAAGTTTGGTCGACCTATTTGCCGGTGTGGAGTACACCGGCCCACGCCGACCAGAATCGCTTTCGGCAGCATTCCCTGGAGACCGCTGGCGCAAGTATTGGCGCAACTTTCTCGCAAGCGATCGCCAGCATCAACGCATGGCTTTTGGCAGGTCCCTGTGCCGCCGTAGCTCGCAAGATAGGGACCTGCAGCGCCACATAGAAGCGCTACAAATAATCTACATTCGAGAGCCAATCGGAGTAGATGGATCACACGGCCCTCCCGAAAAAATATTGCTCTGGAAACACGAGTGCAAGCCTGGAATGGTTGAGAAGTGGGAGAAGACACTACCTTTTGACACGCTGCCTTTCCCGAAAGTCTCTTCTCAACAGGCTCCGACAAAATAGTTTCGGTCTAGAAGAATCGAGTTTCTGGTGATGGTCTCATCTTTGATCAGAGCCGGAGGATCGGATTTGGTAGCAGAAGCTCGTTCTCCAGCTACCTGCTACATGACAAGCTAAGTTTACGACGCACGAAAAGGAGTAGTCCTGAGCATGCTAGAAGGATCGAGAGGATTTGATATCCCGTCCACGATCCTACGAAAAGCGTTTCGGAACGCATGAATTCGTGAAAGAAGCGAAAGGTGCCGTACATGATCATGTACAGGTGAAAATGTTGACCTCGTAGCAAGTTTCGTTTCCGTAGGATCGCAAAGACGGCTGCAGCGCAGAGATTGAAGACTACTTCGACTTCGGCCGCAGGCCAGTGCGAGGAACCATCCTCGTGCGTGACGGTATACCATGCAGTAGGCAGCTCCTGTCCTGGGCAGCAACGGTTCAGCATGCATCCGCTCCTTCCGAGAGCGATGCTGAGTGGAACCATCTGAGCGAAGAGATCTCCCGTGATGCCCTGATACCTCACGAGTCGTTTGGCAAGCTCTACCCCGATGTATCCACCCAGGATGGCACCCAGGACGGTTTTTCCGACCAGGATCTTCTCGAGCCATCTGGGATCCTGCACAAGCGCATGAAACTCAGCTAAGCAGAAAGCGAGCTTCGCTCCGCAGAACGCACCGACAATAGCGCTACACACGATCACGAGAGTACTGAGCGAGTGTCCCTGGCGCGAGCGCCAGAAGGCGATGCTACATCCGATAGCAATCAGCATCAGCAGGCTGGATACGATGCTCATGCCCGGCTATCCGGAAACCCTGAGTAGTAGCGACAAAAGGAATCGAGCTTTCCGTCCGGTCGGATGACATGTGTACAGCACCTGTCGATACGATCCTCGTCCCAGCTTCGTGCATCCATGAAGGGTTTGATGAAGAGCCTGAAGGTGTGTGACTCATCCAGTTCGCACTGTTTTAGCAGCGCTCCAAGAGGCTCAGATTCGCATCCGCATTGCGAGAGATCCTCGAGACTGTAACGAACTCGATCGGCGAGGAATCCCTGCAGAGATTTGAGGTTAATGAGATCGCTGATCGATTGAATGCCGCCGTCGACCTTCAGAAGATAACCGATCGTCGCACAGTTCGGATCTCCGCACGGAAGGGGGGTAAAATCATCGTATTTGAGCTTACCTCCCGATTGCTCGACGGCGTTGATGATTATATCTGCTACCGAGTAGGGATTGTGATCTCTGCTTGTATCTATAGGTTGTCTGCCGCTGAAAAATACCGGCTGAAAAGTGATCCCACGCACGTGAGGGAACGAGAGCCCGTATTCGACCGATGCCCACAGGGTAGAGATGTTGTGCTCGGTTACTGTCATGGCGAGGGTAACGGGAAGCTTCATGTCGCAGGCGCGGCGCAGCGCCGCTTCCTTGAGCGTTCGCAGATCCGCTCCGCGTAACTCGCGCTGACCAGTTAGTTCGGTACCATCGAACTGGAGATAGAGCTGGAGATTGTCGTACGAGACACGCTTTGCAAGTTCTTCGGCGAACGCCTCATCCTTGGCGAGAAGCACACCGTTGGTGTTTATGAGGAGGTACTCAATCCGCGGCTCGGACTTGATCCAGTCGATCAGTTCGAAAAATTGGGGATGAAGGGTGGGCTCGCCCCCTGAAAGCTGGAGAATCTCTATCCCTCCCTTGCGATCGAGCACACCCTGTATGTTTGCCTTGATTGATTCAAGAGGACGAGCGGCAACCTTGGCACCGATTCCAACGGGAGAGTTCGCGTAGCAGGTTGGGCAGGCGAGGTTGCACGAATCGACGATCTCGATTAGCGCCAAACATGTCGAGAGCGATTCAAACGGGGTGCTGGACGGGAGTTGAGCATTTCGGCCTAAAACGCCCGTGGCCGATCCTGCTGCATTGCAGGTTTGGCCCGGAGCACAGCAGCTTTGCGAGCCATGCGAGAGCCAGTAAAACCGAGCATCGCTGCTTATCACGTGTGAGTGCTCTCCGTGCTCTGGGCAGGCGCGCTCGAGTAAGATCTGCTGCCCGCTCTGTACAACGCGCGCAGGGACTCGGGCGAAACACTGCGTGCAACGACTGGTGGTCTCTTTGAGGGTGGTGTTTTCGCTGTAGAGCAGAGGAAGAGAACGCTTCATGGGCCGATCTACCGCATAGACACTGCCAACATTTGACAAGCCGCTCCCCCTATCGTTATTGAAACGATACCGTTTATAAAAAGTATACCTGCCCAGGTTACGACTCCGAACAGGAGCAGTACGAAAGGATGTGTATGGTGCCGCCTTACAAGCGCATAAGAACACGAAGCTGGACCAAACAAGGAGAAGACTCCTAGAACAATGACCCAAGCATATAGCAGAATGCCACCGATCAAGAGTAGTACAGAGCTCAACCATTCTGGCATCGAATTCCACTGGAAAAACGAAATCGAGCCAATTCCCATGATCAAGAGGATTACCAGCGCCGGCACGACTAGGCACAATGAGGGGGAGAAGAAAAGAAAGGCCCAATAGAGGTCACTGCGCTTCTTGAGCTTAGAAGCGGGCGTAGGAGGCAACGGTGGAAGTTGCGAAAGGTCTTCGCTCATACCTTCAAAGCTCTCACGAGGTGTGCTCTTCTTCAAGGTGCGTTTTTAACCAGGTGTTCGGATGCATCGTGTCTCGAAGGATTATATCGCAAGCGCATTGAAGGCGTTCATCCTGGCTGCACGTATTCAGATGATGTGTCGTAGCGGCGCACTAAAACGTATCCCTTTCGCGGACGGCGGGGACGCCGTCCCTCCTATAGTTGTCTTAGATGGGTCCTGTCTGCGCCACTCGTCTTTGTCTTTGCGCACCCACGCAGGAGGGACGGAGTGCCGCCGTCCGTTACGTCGGCGAGCATAAGAAAGAAAGTAGGGGCCTTGGATCGTTTTCCGTAACGAAGGACTCCCTGATGAATCGTCCTAATTCATCTCCTGAAAATCAGAAGCCGATGCGAAAGCCTCTGAAATTGATCGCACCGCGGCCATTGTAGGGGTTAACGTGCACGTTCAACCCCCGAGGCGTGGTCACGTTGAGGCTTCTTCCCCAAGAGGGGACAGGTTGATAGCGCGGCACATACCGTGGTGCCACATAGCGCTGAGGGTAATTCGGGATGACCCGATACCCTTGGGGAATGCGGATATAGCCCGTTTGGGCCTCCGCATGAGAAGCAGCGCATGCACACAAGGCCAGCGCCAAAGCCATCACGGTCAACGAACGAGTATTCATAGGAATGCTCCTGAACCAAAGTCAAAACTCTCTCCACAACAACACGTTGCGGAGCGACCTATCGAACACGCTCGAAGGTCTCACCACAATCCAATTCGACCCGCGTCGAGCGGATTGAGACTGTAGTGAGACCTCACGTGCGTCTTGATTCGAAAAGGTTTAGCCATAACCTTTCTCTACGAATCCAAGGCTACCCGTATGGACGCTCCAGAAAGGGGCGTATGAATAGGGGCAGTCTAACATGGTCAGGGGTCTATATCGAATAAATGACGGCAGAAAAGGGGAGGAAAGGCCCTGATGTTCTGAATTCTCTCTTCATGCTCCGGGGACGTAGAGAGCGAGCTGGCTTTAGAGGATCGGGAAGCCCGCTTGAGAGTCGTTAGGCATTCTCCTTAAATACCGTGAACGGGAGGATAGGCTGACCCTGTGCGTAGTCGTATAATACTCGACAGTACGTTTAGTGCTATTTTCTGAACAATGACTCCGAAGCACCGGTCTCAAGTATCAACAGAGGTAACGTAGATGCTCGTAGCAAGCTCTTCTCAATCGATGAGTAACAATCCAACCCTCAAGGTCTGGGAAGGTCCTTATGGAGGAGTACCTCCCTTCGATCGCGTGAAGTTCGAGCATCTGGAGCCAGCTCTTCGTGCAGCAATGACGGAAGCTCTCGCGGAGATCGAGCGTATTGCCAATGATCCTGAACCCCCGACATTCCAAAATACTTTAGAAGCGTTGCAGCGAAATGGGCGCGCGCTCGATCGAGTATCGACGGTGTATAATGTCTTCACATCCAGTTTGAGCAACGAGAAGGTGCGTGCCCTCGAGGAGCGGATCGATCCGCTCCTTTCGGAACACCACGATCACATAGTTCACAACGAAAAGCTCTTTGCGCGTATCGCAGCCGTATATGAGGTGCGCGAGAGTTCGAACCTTACGCCTGAGCAACAGCGACTCGTATGGCTGACATATACTGACTATGTGCGCGCAGGAGCTCGGCTCGGCCGCGAGGCCAAAGCCGAATTGGTGGAGATCAACAAGAAATTGGCGACCCTGTTTGCGCGCTTCAGTCAGAACGTGCTCAAGTCGGAGGATGAGTACATTCTCCTGACAGATCGCACCCAGATCAACGGGCTGCCAGAGGCGGTCAGAGACGGCATGGCAGATGCGGCAGCAGGTCGAGGTCATCCTGGAGCATGGGCAGTGTCGAATAATCGTTCGGTCGTAGAGCCGTTTTTGACCTTCTCGCCGCATCGAGAGCTCCGCAGAAAGGTTTTCGAGATGTTTGCCAATCGTAGCGACGGTGGGGAAGCGGACAATAATCCGCTCATTCCGGAGATCGTGCGTCTGAGAGCTCGGAGAGCGCAGCTGCTCGGATATGCAACGCACGCGCACCTTACGCTGGAAAATACGATGGCACGAACACCGGAGCGAGCCATGGAGCTCCTGGAAGCGGTGTGGAAGCCGGCGGTTTTGCGGGTAGAGAAAGAGGTAGCGCAGTTACAGGAGATGGCCGATCGAGAAGCCTCAGGCATCGTCATAGAGCCGTGGGACTACCGGTACTATCAGGAGAAGGTTCGCGCTGAAAAGTATGATCTGAACGACGCCGAGATTACCCCCTATTTACAGCTCGATAAGCTTCGAGATGGGATGTTTTACGTTGCGCAGGAGCTATTCGGTCTACACTTTCGACCGGTACCATCCGCGAGTGTTCCGGTCTATCACCGGAATGTCGAGGTGTTCGAAGTGACAGGTCGAGATGGGCAGCACGTGGGATTGCTGTACTTCGACCCCTTCACCCACGAGGGTAAGCGCTCTGGAGCGTGGATGGGAGAGTTTCGCTCTCAGGAGTCCATGGATCGAGTGGTCACGCCTATCGTGTCCAACGACTGCAACTTCGTACAAGCATCCGCTGGAAAGCCCAGCCTTCTCAGTTGGACGGATGCGACTACGCTCTTTCACGAATTCGGGCACGCCCTGCATGGGCTGTGCTCGAAGGTGACCTATCCCTCCTTGGCGGGAACCAAGGTAAGTGGCGATTTCGTTGAGCTTCCGTCTCAGATCCTGGAGCGCTGGCTGGAGACCCCTGAGGTGCTTTCTCGATTCGCACTTCACTGTGAGACGGGTGAGCCTATGTCGAGCGACTTGGTGGCGAAGATTCAGAGAGCGCTTACATTTAATGCGGGATTCGCGACCCTTGAGTACCTAGCGAGTGCTTTGGTTGACATGAAGGTCCATCTTGCGGGCCCTGTCGAGGTCGCTCCGAGGACTCTGGAGAAGGAGATCCTGGGTCAGCTGGGTATGCCGCGCGAGGTGACCATGCGACACCGTATGCCCCATTTCCTCCATATATTCGGTGACGATGGATACTCTGCCGCCTACTACAGCTATCTGTGGGCCGATGCTTTGGCAGCGGACGCTTGGGAGGTCTTCCTCGAAGCCGGTGGTCCGTGGGACAGCTCAGTTGCCCGCGCCTTCTACGACACCATTCTATCGGCAGGTAATACTTCAGAGCCGGATCTCGCATATCGCAGATTCCGTGGGCGCGATGTCGGCATCGATGCGCTTCTACGTAAGAGAGGATTCCTCTGAGGCCTCC
>JBILEW010000150.1:0-5677 GCA_044351885.1 Bdellovibrionota bacterium | reverse complement strand
GGTCGCCGTCACTGGATACGGTCAAGAGCAGGATCGGCAACGCGTTCGAGACGCCGGCTTCGACTTTCATCTGGTGAAGCCGACCACAGAACGAGCTATTCGCGAGATACTTGTATCTGAAAAGATAGCTTAAAAAGCGAGGCGAAAGCTGCCACCATACCACGTGAACGTGCTCGTGCACGTAAACGTGAACGTACCCGAAACAAGGATCATTCGGGCTGACGGCATAACTTGGAAAGCATGGCTGCAATCCTTGTAAGCAAACGCTTACCGGCGCGATACTCGTCGGGGGAGACATAGCGTAGAGCGTTTAACAGCTCTCAATCGTAGTGATGACGAACTCGAGCGCTGTTGGATAGACGTCTTATTTTTCATAGTCGAGCATCCAACTCTATTTCGGACGGAGGGAATAAAGTTGCTCGTTCGGGTACGTTCACGTTTACGTGCACGAGCACGTTTACGTTGCTAAGTTCAAAAGTGAGCCCGCGGGTGAGCTTCGCCGCGCTTACTTAGGGAGATAGATTGTGGGGGTTCACGCCATCAGCGCACGCAGCTGAGTCACAACGCGGGGAATGCCTTCGCTTGCTGGCGCGGCCACGACGTGAAAGCTCTCATCGGCGAGCCCTGAAGGGTTCGGGTCAACTACGAACTTCAAGGATTCATACGGAACGTAATCGGTCAGGCTGGCCGCAGGGTATACTTCAAGGGAAGTTCCTACGACAACGAAGAAGTCGGCGCTTTTTGCTATCTCTACCGCACGATCCATCATTGGCACCGGTTCCCCGAACCACACCACGTGAGGGCGTAACTGCGAGCCCAACTCACACTTGTCACCAAGGGAGATGTCTCCGTCGCACTGGTACAATAGACGCTCGTCTTTCGTGCTCCGTGATTTCATGATCTCTCCGTGCAGATGAAGCACGGTCGTACTACCTGCCCGCTCATGTAGATCATCGATATTCTGCGTTATGATCGACACTCGAAAGACATCTTCGAGATCCCTGAGAGCACGATGTGCAGCGTTGGGTTGCGCCTTTCGAACTCCGGCACGGCGTTCGTTGTAGAAGCGGAGAACGGTAGTGGGGCTACGCTCCCACGCATCCGGCGTGGCGACCTGTGAGATCGGAACACCCTCCCACAGGCCGCCAGTGCCACGGAAGGTGCCCAGGCCACTTTCCGCGCTGATTCCGGCACCTGACAAAACAACCACGTGCCTCTCTCGCATGCCGGTCTCTCCTGATGTCGAGTACTCAACCGGCCGCAGCCGGCGTTACGCGATAGTAACCTCTTTACAGAGGTAGACGTCCTGAATGGCATTCAAGATCTGAACACCCTCTTTGAACGGCTTCTGGAAGGCCTTCCGCCCAGAGATGAGCCCCATGCCTCCTGCGCGCTTGTTGATCACCGCCGTTTTGACGGCCTCTGCGAGGTCGTTACTCCCCGATCCTCCGCCGGAATTGATCAGGCCGATCTTACCCATGTACCCATTCGCGACCTGATAACGGGTGAGATCAATGATATGGTCGGTAGTGAGGTTCGTATACATCCTCTCGTCGAGTTTCCCGTATGAGGAGGAGCCCGTGTTGAGCGCCTTGAAGCCTCCGTTGTTTTCCGGGAGCTTCTGCTTGACGATATCCGCTTCGATAGTAGCTCCGAGGTGATTCCCCTGACCGGTGAGGTCAGCCGCTGTTTCGTAATTGACGCTTCCTACCTTAAATCCCGGGTTTCGCAGATAGCACCACAGTATCGTAGCCATACCGAGGGAATGGGCCTCGGAGAAGGCCTTGGACACCTCGACAATCTGGCGCGTCGACTCTGGAGAGCCGAAATACACCGTCGCCCCGATTGCAGCACATCCCTGATTCCAGGCATCTCGGACCTGCGCAAACATAACTTGGTCGTGCTTGTTCGGATACGTCAGAAGCTCATTGTGGTTGATCTTCAGAATGAGCGGGATCCGGTGCGCATATTTGCGCGCTACGAGCCCCAAAGTGCCGAATGTGGTAGCAACGGCATTACATCCACCCTCGATAGCAAGCCTTACGATGTTTTCAGGATCGAAGTAGTCGGGGTTCTTGGCGAAGGACGCCCCGGCAGAGTGCTCGATCCCTTGATCGATAGGGAGGATCGAGAGGTAGCCGGTGCCTTTCAGGCGACCATTGTCATAAAGCGACTGAAGTGAGCGAAGAACCTGAAGATGGCGGTCAGAAGAGGTCCAGACGCGCTCGACGAAATCAGGACCGGGGAGTGCGAGCCGTTCCTTGGGAATTCCTTTACAGGTATGCTCTAAAAGGCTCGCGGCGTCACCGCCCAAAAGTTCTTCGATGTGGCTGATGTTCATAACTATTCTCCTTGATTCCCTAGGACTATAAAAGGGTCGGCTAGGTATGATCAAGGAAAAGGGCGGGAAAAACGTCGCCCCATGCGCAGATGCAGCCATGAAAGGCTGTTAGGCACTCGCTACCGACATCCATCTGAGCACAGAGACGAGGAGAGCTACGCTCTCCCGGAGGTTACTAAATACTCGCTTCAGTAGCCATGCCCTGGAGAGCGATTCAAAAGCTCTTTTAACCACCACCGAGGAGCTGCAGGGCCAGTCTTGGCTGCTGATTGGCTTGCGCCAAGATCGCCGTTCCTGCCTGCTGGAGTATCGAAAGTCGCGTGAGCTCTGCCGATTCACTGGCCACATCGACATCACGAATGACGCTCTCAGCAGCTTGGAAGTTCTCGCGCGCCACAGTCAGATTCGTAATCGTAGTTTCAAGTCGACTCTCGGCCGCTCCCAGCGTTCCACGGTTTCGCGAAATCGATACGATTGCAGTCCTGAGAGCATCGAGTGCGAGCCGCGATGCAGACTGAGCCGCTTCTTCCGTATTCGCGATGACAGAGAACGTATGAACCGAAGTTCCCGCTGCTGCCAGGCCGATTGAGGCCAGTGTGGCCTGCACTCCAGAGTATGCAATCTGAGATATCGAGGAACCGTCGAATCCGACCTGAAACACGATATTCTGTCCACCGCTCAGGAGCTTCACGCCATTGAACTCGGTGGTTATTGCTATACGCTCGACCTCACTCAGAAGTGCGGAGAACTCGAGTTGAAGCGCCGAGCGTTGCCCGTTGCTATACACGCCGTTCGCCGATTCCTGTGCAAGCTCCGAGAGACGGCTCAGGATGTTGGTAATCTGCGCGACTGCTCCATCGGTGATGGAGATGATCGAGATACCGTCATTAGCGTTACGGATACCTACCGTCGCCACCCTCGAGTCTGCTTTCAAGCTCTCTGCTATCGCCAATCCAGCCGCATCATCTTTGGCTCGATTGATTCGAAGTCCGCTCGAGAGACGCTCGTATGCCTGCCTCAACCGTCCTGTGGAATCGGTCAGGTTTCGCTGCGCCCCTATTGAAGAAAGATTGGTTCTAATCCCTAGACCCATATACGCGCCCTCCTAGCTTACCTACCCATCAACTGCAGAGCTAGCTGCGGCTGCTGGTTCGCTTGGGCAAGGATTGCAGCTCCCGCCTGTTGCAAGATATTGAGTCGTGTCAATTCCGCTGCTTCTGTCGCTACATCGACGTCTCGGATTCGGCTCTCTGCAGCCTTGAAGTTCTCTCTCGCTACCTGCAGGTTAGCGATCGTCACTTCCAATCGACTTTCAGCGGCTCCGAGATTTCCTCGGTTGAGGTTTACGGAGGCGATGGCGGCGTTGATTGCGTCAATCGCAAGACGCGCCGCTGTCTGTGACGCGATTTCGTTCTCTGCGATGATTGAGACTCGGGGAGCTGAGCTGTTCGGACCAGCGAGACCAAGAGCTGCGAGAGTGGCCTCGACCGTTCCGTAACTGATTCGGGAAAGCGACGTTCCGTCGAAGCCGACCTGGAAGACTACCGATTGCCCGCCACTCAGGAGATTCAGTCCATTGAATCTAGTCGTGAAAGCGATACGTTCAATTTCAGATGTCAGCGCCGTGAATTCGTTTTGAAGAGCTGAACGCTGCGTGTTTGCGAACACGCCGTTGGCGCTCTGCTCAGCAAGCTCGCCGAGACGCGTGAGTGTATTTGCTATCTGGCCGATGGCTTGGTCAGCGATGGAGATAACGGAGATACCGTCATTCGCATTTCGTACCGCCACCGTGGCGACTGCTGCGTCTGCCTTCAGGTTCTCGGCGATTGCGAGACCGGCGGCATCATCTCGCGCTCTATTGATGCGGAGACCACTCGATAGTCGCTCGTACGAGGTATTCAATTTGCTCGAACTCTGATCCAGATTTCTCTGGGCGAGCAACGATGGAATGTTTGTCCTAATGTTGATTGCCATTATCCTTTTCTCCGTGGCGAAACAGTCCAGATATCTGGACTATAAAAATCTCTCCTTA
This sequence comes from Bdellovibrionota bacterium, assembly GCA_044351885.1. Lineage (GTDB taxonomy): Bacteria > Bdellovibrionota_C > UBA2361 > UBA2361 > OMII01 > OMII01. The sequence continues at coordinate 1,304 of JBILEW010000150.1, read as the reverse complement.
GTTCGGTCCGAATCCTTTCGTCCCAGTTTCGGCAAACTTTGCCGTCTATTTTTCTCTAGAGGAGTAATGAGCAAAGAGCTTGCCAACATCGATGTTGGTGCCGCCCAGTACCCACGTTCCACTACCAACTGCCTACTCCTCTTGATCATTGTCTTCACACGCCTCTCAAAAAAGTTTCTTACTTGATACGACTCGCGATACGTACTCGCGGGTCGAGGCGGGAAGAAATGGTTCGACGTTGTCGTAGTGCGCCGGGTCTTTACCTGCACGCTGTGCACGGTGCTGGGCGGAAGCCACCCGTCCTTCACCGGCATTGAAGGCCGCGACGGCAAGTTTTTCCAGTGAGGTGTCATCCGCTGCCGGCTTCGTACTTCTATTGTTGGGCAGAGATGTGGGAGACTTGAAGATGTCGTGGAGATACTTCAAGTACGACGTGCCAAGTTCTATATTGAGGTCTGGATCAAACGGATCGTACGGGCGGTCGATATGCTCACCGCGGGCAAGAAGGTCTTTCCCCGTAGAGTCGAGCAGCTGAAACAAACCTTTCGAAGCGTGCCCATCCGAGCTCACCGCTCGGGTATTGAATCCTGACTCGGTCTTGACCACTGCAGCCGCTAGGCTGGGGTTGATCCCGAACTTCTGCCCCACGGCTTGGAGCTTCTGACGGATTTCGGCCTGTCCGATCAACGGGCCATTCGCACCCGCAGGCTCACTCGCAAGCTCTATGCGCTTGACCTGATGGACCGTCGGGGTTTTGACACCTTCAGCCACCGTTTCAACCTGCTCTACTGGCAACTCCGATGGCATTTCTGGCTGCACACTCGGCAACTCAAGCGCCGGCTCCTCAAAGCGGTATCGAGCACGGATGTCCTCTTGCGAACTCGGCGGCACAGGAGACTCGGGGGCTTTCTCTGTGATTACTGGGGGTTGGGGGAGGAGACTGTTGAGGCTTCCTTCGAAGCTACCCTTCTCCGTTGCTCTCGCAGGAGAGGCTGAGGCCCTCAAAATGCGAGATACGTCTTTAAAATGTGCTCCGAAATCTATCTTCATGGCCTTGGGTATCCTTTCCCTCAAGGCCTGACTATGCACCGAGCGTGCCAGGGTCTCGTGGTTGCTTTGTTAGAGCTGCGGGTTCTTCAAGGACGGTGTGCGCTACGAGAGCGAGGTACGACCTCTCCCTGCCACAAGGAAGGATCGCTCAACGGACGGCGGGGACGCCGTCCCTCCTGCGGTCTGATAATCACGGCACTGCGCCACCGAACCACAAGCACCACATTCAGGAGGGACGGCGTCCCCGCCCTCCG
>JBILEW010000021.1:0-49861 GCA_044351885.1 Bdellovibrionota bacterium | reverse complement strand
AGTTCTGATTCAGGCCCCCGAGTATTTCTCGAGAAGGCGGCGAGACAAACGGGCGGCGAGAGAGTTTAGGCGAGAGCTTGGTAGCTATGCCGTCGCGCAGCTTGCAGTTCCGCTATTCGCGGGGATTGCCCAAGACGGCTCAGGCGAAGTCCTGTCCATACCCCCTTCGAACATAACGGCTGGTCAGAACGATGACTATGATGGGGTCAACTGGAGTTCGTGCGTGCGGGGTCGCTATTATATAAAACTAAGGCTAGTAGAACCGGGGCCTACCAGCTCGGATCACGCGCCGGAAGCGGCTCGGTAAATAGGGCGAGCTGTTGAGGTCGAACCAGATTGAAAAGTTCCCTAGGGCGGGGTTACTCCTCAGAAGCCACTGGTCAGCTACCGACTCAACACGAACCTGAGGCTAGAAGGCGTGTCAAAGTAACCCCGTACCGGTAGCACTTCGCATCGCGCCCACAGCTTTCAGCGTCTGAGCAGGATGTTCAGTCTCTGTCACTTAATTATGTCGGTGCAGTTGGCGAGTATGCTCAAAGGAATAAACTGTGGATGCCTGAACACCGAGATGAGGCATCAAGCGGGCCAGATCATGCAAGGAGCTTCAGCTGTTCTGTCTCTTTTACGGATGCCCGAGGAACTCGGCATGAATTTAGCGCCTCCCTTATCGCTTGTTCATCGTGCCAAGGACCTCGCCCCCAGAGAACAACGTCACTGGCCCAGCGAACGTCAAGGCTTCCTCTGATTTGATAATCCCTCCTCCATCCTGAGCGGCCACTAGCAAGCGTCCGTCCGACGCAGAGGAGAACCTACGCAATTCGGTTGTAACCTTTCTGCGCTCTTCATAGTGAGGCACGAACAGGACATTTATGAGCCCCAGCCCCGTTAGATCTTTCAATCCAACCTCGTTCTCATCCTTGATGGGGCCAACCGCAGCTGTCGTAATGGTCGGAGTCATTAAGATGCTTCCCGCGCTCTGGCCGAGAAGTGCTCCGCCTTTAGTCGCAAAGCTCCGTAGCTTGGAGTCAAGCTTGGACCGTCGCAGGGAATGGCTAAAGTAAAAAGTGTTTCCCCCTGACAGATAGACCGCGTCGGCCTCCAAAGCACTATGCATGTCGACGGGTCGAAAGGGTCGGTCGTGACAAAAATACTTAAAGCTCCTGATGCCGTAATATCCGTAGTAGCGCTTGAAGTCCTCGAAAAAGGAGGTCGCCCCTGGATGAGTAGAATCAGAGGGAATGTAGGTAATTGAGGCTCTTTTGCCCATCCTCTCTACGATCCGAAGATCGATATGTTCGTTTCGGCGTCGCTCTCCACCACTGTACAAGCACAGAAACATAGCTAGCTCTCCATTTCCTATGGGTCAAAACCTCTCACACACTGGCTTGGGCCTACTCCTTAGAAGGTGCTGGTAAGTCATCGCCTCAAGCAGATCGAGAGGTTGGACGGTGTATCAAAGTAACCCCGTACCATCTATACTTGACGTCCGCGCAGTACTTCTCGGGTTCGTCCGAAGTGAGCCATGCTGTAACACCTTCCGCTCGTTTATCGGCCCTTGGGATGTTTTGTTCGAATGTCACTATGAGCGACCTCAAGATGGCTTAGAATTCGTTGAAAGACTTCTCGCAGCCCACGGCTCAATTGTAGCACGCGTTGATACCCTCTCGGTACTCGCCCACGAGAAGGGCTCTGATTGCACGGTCAGATAGTAGATTTCTGGTGTAGGTCTGGTGCAGGGTTACTTTGATTCCCTGTTTACCAACGCGAAATAGTTGAGGCCTGCCTCTCCTCGTGTACTGTACTTCTCAAACAAACCATTTCGAACAGCGCAGGCAACACACCTTGTTACTGCACATGGAAAATGCACGGATCTGTCGATGCGAGAAGCACTATGCACCAGGGGAAAAGCTCCACTCTACCCGGCTTACTTCCCCTCCGGCCGCATGAGCGGGAAGGTCTGACAATCTCGCCCGTTCCTGTTGAGCAGGAACCAAAGAAGTCTCTCGCTGACGCCGAATCCGCAGGTGGGTGGCATACCGTACTCGAGCGCCTCGATGAAGTCGTAGTCGGCCATCTGAGCCTCTTCGTCACCAGCCTGACGCAATCGCTCCTGCTCTTCGAAGCGCTCTGCCTGGTCGATCGGATCGTTCAACTCGCTGTAGCCGTTTCCAACTTCGCTACCGGCTATGAGCACATGGAAGCGCTCCGTTAACACGGAATTGGAAGGCTTACGTTTCGCAAGGGGCGATACGGCAACCGGCTCATCGATGAGGAAGCCGGGACCCGGAATCTGCCGACGACACCACTTCCAGAGGGTGTCGATGGCGCGCGTGAGGTTGAATCCCTTTTTGTCGTACTGCACGTTGAGCTCTTTGAGCTTCTTTTCCACGGTCGGTAGATCCGTGTCGAGCACGTTTATTCCGGTCATCTTCTCGATGGTCGGCACGTACTCGTAACGCTCCCAAGGCTTACCGAGATCCACATCGAACTCACCGATCTGGAACTTCAGAGTTCCGCAGGTCTCTTGGGCTATGTGTTTGTACATCTCCTCGACCAACGCCATCCCTTGCTGGTAGTTGGCGTACGCCATGTAGAATTCCATCTGGGTGTAGTCGTTGAGATGCTCGGCATCGATCCCTTCGTTACGGAACTGTCGTCCAATCTCGAAAGTCTTCTCGAATCCAGCAACCATGAGGCGTTTTTGCCACAACTCACCCGTCGAGATGCGCAGGTACACGTCGATATCGAGCGCATTGTGGTGCGTAATGAAAGGACGAGCGTCTGCTCCACCGGTTGTCGTCTCCAATACAGGCGTGTAGACCTCCAAGAAACCTCTGCCCTTGAGGAATTCACGCATGGAGTTCCAAAACCGATCGCGCTTGTAGACGATATCGCGCACGTCTTGGTTGAGAAGAAGATCGAGGTAACGCTTCCTCAGTCGCGTCTCTTCGGCCTCTAACCCCTTGTGCTTGTCAGGAAGTGGCAAAAGGGATTTGGTGAGAAGGGTCAACGAATGCGCGAGAACGGACTGCTCGCCTTTGTTGGTGTCGAAGCGCTCTCCTTCCACTCCGATAAAATCTCCGAGGTCAAGATTACGAACCCAGAGCTTGTAGTCTTGATCGACGAGCTTAGATTTGTTGATAACGACCTGCACCCGTCCTCGTTCGTCCTGGAGATGCAAGAACGTAATGTTCCCCATCTCACGGAACAACATGATGCGGCCTGCTATACGTACCCGCGCTCCAAGAGGCTGCTCGAGCACTTCTTGGGTCGATTGTTTTTCGAATGGCCCCGGAGGAAACGGCTCGATACCCGCCGCTTTGAACGTTTCGAGCTTCTTCAACTTATCTGCGCGAAGGTTTTCCAACATAATTTTACAGGCCTTTAGTATCCTATCGTTCGAACGTAGTACGACAATGTCGCGGGTGTAATGAAGGCTTTGACAGTGCCCCCAACCAGCTTGGCGGACCCAAGATGGCATCGTATACACTTTTGACGAATTTCTCAAAAAAGAGCCATTCTGTCACGGCTTTCCTGCTCTCCCAAGCAGACCTCTCTGAATCCAGAGCACAACGACGTTGTCGAAACATCACGGTCACAGGAACGGAGCCTCACCTAGAGCCAAAGCAGGCAGTCTGCTCCACCTTTTCCCTTGACTCACACGACCGAACTCTCTACGCTTACGAGGTTATGTATTCGTCCGCATTTCGCGACATCACCTTTACTACCTTGCGAACGCTGCTCAACCAGTGCGGCGTAAAGACCTTGCGAGCTCTCGACTCTGCGATCGTCCTCGTGGTGGTGGTGGTGCTTACGCTCATTAGAGCGAGGTGCGGGCCTTTGCTGTAAAAGCAAAGTGAGGCGAGAAAAGCCCCCGCACCTTGAAGAAAGGTGCGGGGGCTTTTTTATTTGTAGGGAGAGATATGACAAACGCTGAGGTTTTGGCCGAAGAACACCAAGGAGCTGGGGTTCTGGAGTTGACCGGTTCACAACTCCTGCTCGAACTGCTTCTCAACGCGGGAGTAGATACCATCTTCGGATACCCGGGCGGAGCGATCATGCCGGTATATGACGCTCTTTACGATTACCAGCACAGACTCCGACACGTACTCGTCCGTCACGAGCAGGGTGCCACCCATGCCGCCGAAGGCTATGCACGCGTGCGCGGCAAGGCCGGTGTTTGTATGGCGACCTCAGGGCCTGGCGCGACGAACCTCGTCACTGGCATCGCCGACGCCATGCTCGACTCCGTTCCGATGGTGTGCATCACCGGTCAGGTGAGCAAATCATTCCTTGGCACCGACGCCTTCCAAGAAACGGACATCATCGGAATAACGATCCCGATAACAAAATGGAATGTTCAGGTGACCTCAGCGGAAGAACTTCTCACAGCCGTGCCTAAAGCGTTCGCGGTCGCCCAATCCGGACGCCCTGGGCCTGTCCTGATCGACATAACCAAGAACGCGCAATTCGAGAAGATATCCGTGCCGGCATCGGCATTGACTCGCATGCATACCCTGGAGTGCCGACAGGTGGTCGACCTCTCGGCCCTCAAGCATGCCGCAGAGCTGATCAACTCAGCCGAACGACCGATGATGCTGGTAGGACACGGCGTACTGATCTCAGGGGCGCAAGAGGAGCTCGCCACCTTCGCTGAAAAGGCGGGAATACCCGTGGCGAGCACCCTTCTCGGTCTCTCCGCATTTCCGACAGATCACCCACTGTATGCCGGAATGCTCGGCATGCACGGCAACTATGGACCGAACATCCTAACGAACAAGGCCGACCTCTTGATCGCGGTAGGGATGCGCTTTGACGACCGCGTTACGGGCAAACTATCGGAGTATGCTCGTGCCGCGAAGGTCATTCACATCGACATCGATCAAGCTGAGTTGAACAAAAACGTCCAGATCAACGCGGGCATCGTAGCCGACGCCAAGCAGGCGCTGCGCAACCTCCTCCCTTTGGTAAAGCCACGTGCACACAAGGAGTGGATCGCGGAGTTCAACAGATGCCACGCCATGGAGCACGAGAAGGTCATCGCTAATGATCTTGCGAAACGCGAGGGACGTCCGCGCATGAGTAAGGTGATCAACGATCTGAGCGAAGTGACGAACGGCGAGGCGATCGTCGTAGCAGATGTTGGTCAGCATCAGATGGCAACCGCGCGCTACTACCGATTCAAGAATCCAGATAGCTTCCTGACGTCAGGTGGATTGGGAACGATGGGATATGCCCTACCCTCTGCTGTAGGTGCTGCGATCGGTAGGCCGGACAAGACTGTCGTCGCGGTGATCGGTGATGGTGGCTTCCAGATGACACTCCAGGAGCTTGGAACGATCGCTCAGGAACAGCTACCCGTGAAGGTCGTCATCTTGAACAACAACTTCCTGGGAATGGTCCGCCAGTGGCAGCAGCTGTTCTTCGACAAGCGTTACTCGTTCGTGCACATCGACAACCCGAACTTCATCAAACTCGCCGATGCGTACGGAATCCCTGCCAAACAGGTAAACGCGTGTGGCGATGTTCGAGCAGCGCTCGAAGAGATGTGGAGTACCCCTGGCCCATATCTCCTCGAGGTACTAGTCGAGAAAGAGGATAACGTGTTCCCAATGGTGCCGGCGGGCGCGAGCGTCGACGAGATTCGCCTGGAGTAGAAGAGTTCTGAATAGAGGAAGAGCAATGAAAGAGCCAATTACCTTTCTCGTGTGGACGGAAAACAGCCCTGGTGTATTGCTGCGGCTCACTACCCTGTTCACGCGCCGAAAGATCAACGTCGAGAGTTTGACCGTGTCAGCAACCGAGACGTCGGGGATCTCGCGCTTCACCATAGTAATCCTCACCGATCCGCCGCTGGCGGCAACGATCGGTAGGCAGATCGAGCGGATGATTGAGACCCGGCGCGTGTTCGTTTTCACCGACCGCGATATTGTCCATCGCGAGGTAGCCCTGATCCGGGCAGCGATCACCGAAGACAAGGCCCGTGCGGCCCTCACCCGACACCCGGAGGCGCGCATCCTGGATCACGGCGCAGCTGGTACCCTTTTCCAGGTCGCCGGAACCGAAAACGATATCAATCAGCTCCTGCGGGAGCTCGAGAGAGACGGCATCAACGAAGTAGTGCGTTCTGGTCGTATCGCTGTGACACCAGCGGGCGACTACGACAACGACCTCAGTCGTTCGATGCACGAATTGAGGCCTACAGCCTCGGAAGGTCCTGATTTTTAACATCTGTAAATAAGGAGAACGTATGTCCAAGATAAACTTCGGCGGTGTCGAAGAGACCGTCATCACCCGCGATGAGTTTCCCCTTTCCAAAGCACGCGAGGTGCTCGCCAAAGATACGATCGCGATTATCGGGTACGGGGTGCAAGGTCCTGCTCAGGCTCTCAACCTGCGCGACAACGAGTTCAACGTTATCGTAGGCCAGCGTGAAGGAACCTCCTCGTGGAAGAAGGCGATCGAGGACGGCTGGAAGCCCGGAGAGACCCTCTTCTCGATCGAAGAGGCGTGTAAGCGCGGAACTGTGATCGAGTATCTTCTTTCGGACGCCGGGCAGATCTCCGCGTGGCCTACCGTCAAGCCTCACCTGACCGCAGGCAAGACCCTTCTGTTCTCGCACGGGTTCGGCGTTACCTTCAAAGAGCACACCAGTATCGACCTTCCATCGGACATCGACGTAGTGCTGGTTGCTCCGAAAGGCTCGGGACGAAGTGTTCGTCGCCTCTTCCAAGCACAACGCGGAATCAACTCGAGCTTCGCTGTTCATCAGGATGCAACTGGGAAGGCGCGTGAGCGGGTATGCGCTCTCGGTATCGGCGTAGGCTCGGGCTACCTCTTCGAGACGACCTTCGAGAAGGAGGTCATGAGCGACCTTGTCGGGGAGCGCGGCGTTTTGATGGGTGCGCTGCTCGGAGTCATCGAGGCTCAGTACCACGTCCTGCGCAAGCACGGGCACTCGCCGAGCGAGGCGTTCAACGAGACCGTCGAAGAGCTCACCCAGAGCCTAGTACCGCTCGTAGGAGAGAACGGAATGGATTGGATGTATGCCAATTGCTCTACTACCGCGCAACGCGGAGCGTTGGACTGGCACGGTAAGTTTTGCGACGCAGTTGCCCCAGTCTTCGACGCCTTGTACAAGTCGGTAGCCTCCGGACACGAGGCCAAGGTAACGATTGAAGCGAACAGCCGTCCGGACTACAAGGAGCGCTTAGAAGAGGAGTTGCGCGCCATCAGAGAATCAGAGCTGTGGCAGGCAGGAGCAGCAGTACGCAAACTCCGTCCATAGCCTCTCTTTAATTACATCGATAGCCTGTAGTCGTTCTCGGCTACAGGCAACCCAACCTATCACGGGTTTTTATGACGCAACTCAACAAATATAGCTCTCGTATCACTCAACCGAAATCCCAGGGCGCTTCTCAGGCGATGCTTCACGCGACCGGATTGACACGCGAAGACCTCGATAAAGCGCAGGTCGGCATCGCCAGCATGTGGTTCGAAGGAAACAGCTGCAACATGCACTTGCTCTCCCTGTCCGAGGAGATAAAGAAGGGAGTCACCGAACACGGGATGGTTGGAATGCGATTCAACACCATCGGGGTGAGCGACGGCATCTCCATGGGCACAAACGGCATGAGCTTCTCTTTACCATCACGCGACATCATCGCCGACTCGATCGAGACCATCACCTCAGCGCAATGGTACGACGCCCTGATAACTGTTCCTGGGTGCGACAAAAATATGCCAGGCTCGATAATCGCCATGGCTCGCCTCAATCGCCCATCTCTGATGATCTACGGTGGAACTATTCGAGCCGGCTGCTGGAAGGGAAAGAAGCTCGATATCGTATCTGCCTTTCAAAGTTACGGCGAAGCGCTCGCAGGCACGATCGACGAAGCGGAGCGCCAGGAGATCGTGCGCAAGGCGTGTCCGGGAGCCGGTGCGTGTGGAGGGATGTACACAGCCAATACCATGGCTACCGCGATTGAAGCGATGGGAATGAGTCTCCCCTACTCTTCGTCGTACCCGGCTGACAGTGACGAGAAGCGCGCAGAATGTCGCGCGGCTGGAGCAGCAATCCGCAAGCTTCTCGAACTAGACCTCAAGCCACGTGACATCATGACGCCGCAGGCGTTTCGAAACGCACTTGTAATCACTATGGCACTCGGCGGGTCGACTAACGCAGTGCTCCATCTGATTGCGATGGCGAGAGCAGCGGGGATCTCGCTTACTCTCGATGATATTCAGTGTGTCAGTAACGAAGTGCCCTTTATCGCGGATCTCAAGCCGAGCGGTGCCTACGTAATGGAGGATCTCTCCCAAGTAGGTGGCATCCCCGGCGTTCTCAAGTATCTTCTACGGGAAGGGCTCATCGACGGCTCGTGCATGACAGTCACCGGAAAGACCCTGGCCGAGAACCTCGCTCCACTACCAGATCTGCTCGCCAATCAGCCGATCGTCAAATCGCTAAAGGAGCCGATCAAGGAGACCGGACACATCCAAATCCTCAAGGGCAACCTGGCTCCAGAAGGCAGCGTAGCCAAGATCACTGGTAAAGAGGGTTTGTGCTTCGAGGGAACTGCGCGCGTGTACGACTCCGAGGAGGAAATGTTAGCGGGACTCGAACAGGGTGAGATTACCGCTGGAACCGTCGTTGTCATCCGCTACGAGGGACCAAAGGGTGGTCCGGGCATGCCAGAGATGCTCACTCCGACCTCTGCAATTATGGGCGCTGGTCTCGGGAAAGAGGTGGCGCTCATCACTGATGGCCGATTCTCCGGCGGTTCGCACGGATTTCTGGTCGGACACATAACCCCTGAAGCTCAGGAGGGGGGCCCTATCGCTCTTGTTCGAAATGGAGACAAAATCACCATTGATGCCCGAAATAATTCGATAAGTGTGGCTATCTCGGACGCCGATATGGCCAAACGCCGGGACGAGTGGAAGATGCCTCCGTATAAGGCTGACCGCGGGATGCTTTTCAAGTATATAAAGAACGTCCGGTCAGCCAGCGAAGGGTGCGTGACCGACGAATAATTCGAGTTCTACCAAGAGGTACTTACGATGGATGCTTCGAAGATTGAGAAGTTCATGCAGCTTGCCGGCCAAGGGGTGCGAGAGCACTTGACCAGCGGTGATGAAAAAACACGCACACTAGGCGCGCAACTTCTCTTGTCAGAGGTTCTCGAATACGTCGTACACGGATTGGGAGTCGTTCCGCACATAAACGGCACGCCGATTGATGAGCCGGACGCCCTCACCTATCAGGCTACGAACGACCCTGTTCCGGTCGAAATGGTTGATGGGCTAGCGGACGTTGCATACACGATGTACTGGAACGCCTGTGCGTTCGGCATTCCTCTCGAAGAGGCCTTTGACCTTGTGTGTGACAACAATCTCGAGAAGTTCGTCAAACTCGAGTCATGGAACGCCGGCGAGTGCGAGCTAGCCCGTGAGGAATGGCACTGCCATCTCGGCGTTCAGTGGCCATCCGAGGTCGTGCGAGTAGTGGTTCTCGATATACGCGGAGAGTACTTCGCTGTCGGCAAGGATGCGCGCGGGAAGGTCCGCAAGCCTTCGACGTATCAGTCGGTGGATCTGGAGCCCCTCGTTCGGGCGTCGTGCTGAGACCGAAAGCTACCCGTACCAGCATTGATCCAGCATCAAATTCCGACGAGTGGTGTGTAGTCTGCCTCTTTTACTGCTCGCCGAAGAGTCTCTCCGCAAGCGCCTGCAGGTCTGCCTTTGTACAGTTCCTTAGAGTCCTGTTCATTACCATACCGAAGAACTTGAGGCCCTTAATGGTACCAAACGTGACCCGATAGAATTTATTCGGATTCAATGCGAGTAGAGCCTCAGCAGTAGGGAATCCCGCGTCAATCGCCATCTGCCTCTGCTCAGCAAGTTCCGACTCTGGACCCCCTGGATACACAACATCGGCCATGCGACGCAGGTGGTCAGAGCTGAAGGTCACACCCGCTCCTGCCATTTCGTCCGTCAGAATTGAGTATAGAACTCGCCCCGATCTAGTTCCGAATAGTTGTCGCTCGAACACCCTCGGTGGGGCTTGGAGTAACTTTAGTCGCGACGAGTATCCCGCTTCTGACAGGAGGCCGCGAATCTCGCGAATCTCGCGAATCTCGGCTTCCCTAGAAGAGGGGTAGAGAAGATCTGCAATCTCTGCAAGATGTGCCTTTGAGAAAGCAACGCCAGTTCCCAAATTTTTACCGGTGATGAGCGTATACAGCACTCGCCCTGTCTTCCCGTTAAATTGCTGACTGGAGAAGAGTGTTACCCGAGCCGTGAGGAGGGAGAGTCGACTGCCGTATCCATACTTTGTGAGAAGCTCTCGAAACGGTGCAAGCGGTTCCTCTGGCGCGGCTGGGTACAGAACATCAGCAATTTCTCGCATACTGGAGGACGTGAGGTATCCACCTACTCCTAATTTTTGCCCTGTCACGAGGGCATAGAAGGCCTTGCCTCCGAGACCACTATACCTGCGCCCTACGAACTCGTTAGGGTCAATCATCAACAGGTCAAGGCGACTGTTTATGCCGTACTCCTTGAGGATGGATCGGTAGCTATCACGCTCATCCTCGAGGGATGCAGGATAGACTAGATCTGCGAGCGCACGCATATGCTCCTTAGCGATAAAGCGCCCTGCTGCTCGCCCGGTAGCAAAGGTATAGAACGCATATCCTTTACGGTCTCCAATCGTTGTCTCGACGAAAACAGCTGGATTCACCGTCAACAGAGATAGGCGATCAGGAAACCCGGCATCCGTGAGGAGCTGCGCAAGTTCGTCACGGGAAACGGACCGTCGACGTTGTTTGAGGAGCTCAGCTATATCTTCGCGCTCAATGACCTGAATCGACTCGATTAGATGTTGAAGTTGGTCCGACCAGCCGACAACTTCTTCCTCCGTGTCATCATCACGGTGATTGTCGGCGTCCTCGTCCGCGGCTTCATCGAAGACTACCTTCCAGCCCAGTTGCCTGGCCTGCTCCCGTTCATCTTCTGTCAGCTCACTGAAATCTCCACCGGCCTGGAGCAAAGCAATAATCTTCTCTTCGAGGGCGCGTTGAGCACCAGGAGCAAGAAGTCCGCCGTTGAATACAACCGATGAATCGAACACTCCGAGCACCGATGCCAACTCGTGCCTCTTACTCATGTAGACGCCATCAATCAGAAGGCAGTCGCCCTCGGGACTCTGCGGGTCGAATCGCAAACCGCGCCCGATCTCCTGAGTAAGCATCCACTCGGAAGCTTCCGCGTGTGGCCACAGCAACCACACAGCATTGACCCTCTTAACATCAAACCCTTCGGTGAGCTTTTTACACGCTATCAGCATGTTCAGATCTCCCGACTCGAGCTGCGCCTTCTTCTGCTCATAATCCGGATCTCCGCCGTACGTATAATCAGCTCGAAGCCCCAACTCCTCACGCGCGAACTTCGCCAACTCCTCCGCCAGGCCGACTCGTTTGACGAATACCATATGTGTGCGATCTCTTATGCTCGGAGAATTACTCAGAGTTAGCAGCGAGATGTCTTGAGAGAGCACCTCCCGCATGACCTGTTGGAGGGCATCCACGTTGCGGGAGATATAAGAAGCGACCGCTTCTTCACTCCATTCATCCCTCTCTCCAAGGGCATCGTCAAGGTCGATCTTGACCCTTGCCTCCACATATCGTGGTCGTTTTAACTCCCCACGTTCGATACACGATATCAAGGTATCTCGGTACGCCAAATTGTCACTCCAACTCCGACCATCAGAGATCTCACCTGCAGCCTCGAAAAAGAGGAAGGGATTGCGGCGGGGGCCAAGCACGGTTGCACTTGCGCCAAAGACGAACGCACCAGGCGAATGCGTATTAATTAGACTTCTGACACGCTCTGTTGCATTGTGAGATTCGTCACACACCACCAGACCAACTGGCCGCTGTCCAGGGGGGCGCTCTAGGCGCGATGGTGAAACGCCTTGGTAAGTCATCACCGTGACAAGTGCGTCTTTACTGGATTCGCGAGATGTCGCTCCCGCCACTAGTATACGAAAACGTTCTTCGGGAACGATCCGCTCAGTCCACTTGCGAAGATCGCCGAGCTGCAAATCATCGGGGCGCTCCTTCTGGGCCAACTGGTCCACCAGATTCGTCCTGGAGGTCAAAACGAGGATCTCACTTTCGCTCCAATCTCCCATGGGTAGCTGGTTTCTTAGGGACCGCTCCGCCTCCAAGTAGGCGCGTACTATCACTCCCAACACATGGCTCTTTCCACTCCCCGTGGGTAGCTCTATGACGGGACGATGCATCCCTAGGCGCATCCGCTCTGCGACCTCGAGCAATGCTGCCCGCTGGCCATCACGAAGTTTAATGTCGACCCCAAAATCAGATGGAGCAAGCGTAATCTCCTCAATGAAGGAGGCAAGCTGACGCCGAAAGATCTGCACCTCCTTGAACGCCCGCCGTAAATCGGAGCAGAGGTCCTGGTACTGAACCGCAAGCTTCGTCCTCTGTTCAGGGTCCGATAAGCCTGATACGAGGTCATTGCGATCCAACCCAGAGGGGAGCTTGATGCTCCCACGCGTCAGGGCCAACTGTAACTGGTTTTCGACCATCTGAGGGGATTTGTTCAGCATAGTAGTAATGGCTCAGTTGATACTTACAGGAGCACGACAACATCAGTAGATACACCCCTTGTGTATGCAGGGTTATTAAATCTGGAATACATATCTCCCCAACTAGGAACTAGTAAGGCCAATTCGCTTTTGTAAGTGACTGATATGCGGTAGTCGACCCGACACCCTGGTTGCTCCTGCTGAACCCGGGCTAGTACATCTGCAATCAAGTTGTCTCTCGGCAGTGGAGAGCGTGAGCGGTTATTTAGTGAGGCAAGTAGGGGCCTGATTTAGTAGCACTTCGATGCCATTCGGTAATGGAACTCGCGGATTCGCGCCAATCCAGTCGAGGACACCGGTTGGTTGGAGGAATTTTTTATCTGCAGGAGTGAGAAGGATGGTACATGCGGAGCTGATGAGCTGCTTGTAAAAATCATCGCTGTATCGATTACCAGTCATTCTCAATAACCTCATAGTTACCACGTAGGGATGCGGCGTCATCTCCTTATCCGCTTCAAATGCATATATCGGGTTTATGAAGGTGAGAAACGGCTCAGGCTTCTTTTTCAATACTTCGACAAGATGTCGGTGTTGCTCGTTTCGGTTTGAGGTCCACTCTTTGAACAGGGAAGGCCCAACCTTCTGCATCTGTGCAATGAGAAGTAGGGTTACTCCGGCGGACGCGACAGCGGAATCGATGCGAGTCAGCACTGCTGAGAAGTTCAGAAAAAACACTCCAACGCCGAGCATGAGAGGGCCTACAACTAGATTGTAGTAGTGCTGAAAGAATTCGTTTGGGAGAAGGACAGTGGCGATTGATAGCAGCGATGCGGCACAGTACACTCGCGCTGAGTTTCTGGTGAAAATGCCGATTACCAGACCCGCTACCCCTAAGACGAATGGATAGAAGTCGTACCCGTTCGAGTGATGGAGCGACCATATACGATACTCGAAGGGCACGCTTTTGAATTTAAGGTGCTCTGATATTGTTTGCTCCCACGCGCCTGGGATTGCTAGCAGGAAAGCGAGAGATACACTCGCGCCGATAGCCAAGGCGAGCGCAACAGGAAAGGTTTCTCTGAACCATAATCTCCACGTGACGCTGGTCTCTAATCTGCGTTGGGCTGCCCAAGCAGCTGTGAATAGCCCAGCGATCAGCGCGGCCTGGTAGGATAATACAGCAATATACGCGAACAGTAGAGTTAGCACGTACGGACGCCACCGTCTTTGCTCGCAGTTAAGCAGGACAAAGAGGTACAGTATTATGATGGAGCTGGTGAAAGGCCGATGAGCGATACAGCGGCCATCGTGATGAAATAGCCTAAAGAAGGTTAGGTAAAAGAAGCTGGATAGAAAGCCAGCCCAGTCGCTCCGCAGAACCCTACGTGCCAAGAGATACAGTAGAAAGCCAGCGATGATGTTGATTGCAAGATAGCTATAGCGAAGTAAAGAGAGCTCTCCGAAGATCGCATAGCCGCCAGCCAGCGTATAGAGCAACCCTGGCGGATGGAGATAAACAAAATCCAGGTACGGAACCTTCCCATGCGCGACCATGCGTGCGGCATACAGGTAATCGCCCTCATCACTTTCGACGAAGACAGCTTCAGGCAGATATGAAGCTTGCAGTACAAAGCTGACGATACAACAAGCACTGACCAAAACGGTCCAAGGCTGAAATACACCTGCCACTAGGATCGCGTATAGCTTTCTCAAAGGCGAGAGAAAGTTCATCTCTACCCCCCCTTGTTCACATATCCAATTCGCTCTGCTCAGTAAATGAGGTCCGCATGAATTCAGCGTTGTTCCCTCTGTACCTTTCCCTCTGTACCCGGGCTAGCACCTCTGCACCCTCGACCTAGTACATCGAAGGACAAACGGCCCGTGGCTGATCGGCACAGCGGCCGACACAAAAGATAGCTTGAGGCGCGGAACCAGGATACCCGTGTTTCTCGCCAATCGGAAACAGCAAAGGACGAGCAGGTGCCAAGCCTGGCAGCCCAAGACATCAGCAAACTGCAGCATAAGTGGAGGTACAAGTCTGGAGTACAAGGGACAGCACCCCAATCTCCCCTCCTGTACTGCTCGCGCTTGGTGCATGAGCTCCGCGAAAATCTGATGCAGGCGCCCGTACAGTTCGCTTCTGTGAGAGGCGCCACATGCGGCAGCCACTGCACTTAGGGCGATAAATTACCCGCAAGACCCGCGTGAGGAGTTTGTGACTTCCTGGGCCCTCCTCCCTGTTCTTGCTGACTCGAAGCCTCGCTGCACGTTGCCCTGATCGCCTAATTCGTTCGATGAGCCTATTGCTGACACCCGGTTGGCCTTGGGGAGAGTGGCACGCGACTTCGCCACGGCTACGTCGAGGCACGATATCATCAAGGCATCGCCGCCGCGTCAGCCTAGGGGGTAATGTACTGCGACTCGACTGACGCTTATACTCGCCTCTTTAGGGAAGCGAGTCAAAACCCGTCACTCTACCACATGAACGTGCTCGCGCACCTGAACGTAAAAGCACCGGGAACAAAAACATCAAGATGTTCGTGCACATCCATCATACACACGACCCATGATAAGGTGCAGGAGCTCTATCAACGAGACCTCAGGGCATTTGGTCACACATTTGAAATTACTATTGATCGTTTTTCGTCGCTCACGTATTGCCTTATTGTATGACGGTAAAGGTGACTGAGAGGGGCACGCACTTGGAAAACCAACTCGTTTTGTTGCCTCCAACTCGACCGAACTTCTCGCATATGCCACGGCTCTTTGTTGTGTCAGGGCGCGGTGCGGTTGAAACGCACCACCATACGTACACCTTCCGCCCCTTTTTTGAGCAGCACCGAGAGTCCTTGTGCAGGCGCTTTCCAAATGGCCTTGAACTGGTTCGGTATGTGGAAGGTATCGATGCTGTTCGCGACGATGATTTTCTACTGTGGTGGCAACCCCAAGTTACCGCGAGAAGTCTGATTGATTCCGCCCTGCCACTCTTCAGAAAAGAGCAGCGAATCATGTTTCACTACGAAAATCCGGTTGCCTACCATTTCCGGCGTTGGGCGATCCGTGAGGGATACCATAATTCATTTGGCAAAATCTTCTGCTCGGCTGCTATGCTCGCAGACAGCACTAAGACCTTCTGGATCCCGATCTGGAACTATCTTCTTGATTTTATTTCAGAGGAGCCAGCTCATCTGCTGGCACACGACATCTCTCGCATCTCTACCACCCGTAAACTCCTCGCAATCAACCCCATCCGTACAGGCCTTGATGTCAGTCAGGCGCGCCTCGAGATTATTGATCGATTCGTGCGCGCGTTTAGTGACTGTCACCTCTATGGCTCTGCCGACATCATGAATCATCCGATGGTTAAGGGATGGCAGCATAGGTACGCCGGCGAGATCCCGTACCTCACTGGCAACCACTGCTACCTCGGTAAGATTCCTATTTTTGAACAATACCGATTCGTCTTAGTAGTCGAAAACACGTTTTGCGACTGGTATATTTCTGAGAAGCTTGCGGAGCCTCTCGCAGCGCTCACAGTACCAATTTACTTTGGCAATCCTAGGGTGTCTGAGTACCTGCCTAATCTATTTGAGCATGGTGTCATCAATGGGCATGCCTTCCGAGATTCAGAAGAGCTCATAGCTTTCATCCGTGATATGACCGAAGCTCAATACATACGACGACTCGAGTGCATCAGAGCCCATCGAGACGAGTATTTCCGTCTCACTTCCTTTCGTGGCATCTGTGATTATGTGCTCGCAAGGGCGTTTGACCTCCCAGAGATCTTCTTAAAAACCTGCTACCAGTCTTGGAATGAGCGCTTTGAAGCCCACAATAAAGCGCAGGTAGGCTGTGATGCTCGCAAACGGCTGTTACAGCTAATTACAGAGGCTGACGACACAACTTTTTCTTCTGAGATTCAACATCTCCTGATTGCAATCTCGTAGGATTTCCGGCCGCGCCCGGTCTATCAGCCTAAAACGTCAGTGCGCTTCGGCATGAATGGGGAGGATCATAGAAGGGACGCAAATCCCCTACCTTCCTCCTCCGCAGCACTGCTCGCGCTCTTCGCATAAGCTCCTCGAAGCATCTGCGAAAAGGTGAGCTGCTTGCGCGGATTACTCCGGAGGTCTACCTCCAAAATGTCACGCAGTAGCGCCGAAGCGACGGCGCTGGAGTACGCTTGATGGTGAGTTGGACAGGCAAAGGAAATCGAGTATCGCGATAAAAGTTGCCGTAGCACAGGATCTTTTGCGAGCCTCTGCGGACAACCCTTTGGGTCTTGTAAGGACTTGAGGAGGCACTACCGTCCCCGAGGGCAAATGGACTACGGTCCTCTAACTCGCCATTATTGTCCCAGCGGAATGCCGCGCTGAAAATGTTTCTCCAAGTTCCGGTGAGCACTACGGCGGGATTCTTTCCGCATGCCTTGGCTGAAACCAACACCTTGATCCTCTCCGGCAAACTACTACATGATTGAGAGTACGCTGGCGTTGCATGAAGCACTAGAACCGTGGTGATGCACCAGAACACGAGTAGCTTTTTCATAATCTCTGTAGCCTCAGAAAGCACATGACACCTTCAGTGTGTCCACCTGGAGTCGAGTGTGCAAGGGGGCTTTTCACCTTAAACTCCCCCTTTTCCTCTCTGTGACAGGACATAGCTCTTTACCCCTTCTTCACAACCGTGATACCCCCCAACCTGACACGAGTTGTGTAGGTTGTAAGGTGGAAGCGGTTTTCACCCCTTCACATCCGACTGACCCGTAAAGGAGGATCTTCACATGACGAAGATTATCTTCGCTGTAGCGGTGGCTATGCTCACCCTTGCCGCAGGCGCCAGTGCAGTAGCTCTCAAGCCTGGGCCCCAAGCCAAGGCTGCAGGCTGCTGTGCGACTGCTGGGGAGGCGTGCGGAACGTGCTGCGCGACCGATTGCAGCAGCTGCCCTGAATGTGCCGATGATTGCGGTGCATGCCCAGGATGCGACGACTGTTGTGGAGCGTAGGTTTAACTCACAGGCTTTGGGTTGACCAGAACTGAGTGAGCGCGCAGGTTGTATGACCGGCGTTCGGCTTTTGGGAATTGTGCCGCAAAACAATTCCTACTTTGACGACTGGCATCGGGCGACTCCTCAAGTGCCAAACGAATGGATTGCAGCAATTCCTATCTGAATCCACACATCAACTTACTTGCCGACTATGATATACTGCAGAGATTCGTCCGAAGGAGCGCACGCTTATCGTGTCGCAGTGGTTTGCGTGGCACATCCGTTGAACATCCCACACCTCCGACAACTACCGAACGTATGAAAACTTGACCAGGCAACACTCTCACGATCAGACACCGCCGCAGGGGGCCTCGCCGATTCAAGATACTAGGGCTGAACAGGGGCAAGAAACCTCGACTCCGGATTCGAATCTACACGAGCTGTCCACGCCACCCCGTGTACTGGACCTGTCGGATTTTACCGATGCGCAGGTGGGCGCCCTCCTCAGGAACCTTACTGGCATTAGCGAGACGATACAGAGCTTTCAGAAGGAGCTCGAGGTTGCCTGTCGACAGCCACTCGATAACTTCTTGAAGTCCGTCACGGACGAGATCCTCTCGTCGAAACGGTGTATGGAGATCTTTGAGTGTCGGAGAGCGTTACGCGAAGCGGTATCTGAGCTCGACCGAAACCTTCTGCCACCCGGCCGCCGTGACCATTCCCCGCTCTTCAGTCTCTACATCGCAGAGGTAGAAAAACACACTGCTCCTTTGTATGAGTACGATACAGGAACTCTTAGAATGGTCGAACTCTCTGATGAACCTGGGTGGCGTCCTTATATAGAGGCGGCTCTCGCGAGCATAAGTGAGGCGGCATACGTTACCGAGGACTTCCTCGAATGGCTTGCGAAAAGAACTGAAGAGATCCGAGAGGATCTAACGAAAAGAGTCTCACCCCCGTGAAAAACGGGGATAACTCAGCAGCACTCCGCAAGGGCACTCACCCAAAGAGCACCCTTTTCAAACACTTTGGTCTGATTATTCTTGATTGGCAACAAATTCGTGGCAGAGTGAGCACTTCGAGTCACTAGCTATTCGAGGTGATCATGGTCGAAGCATCACGAGACGAAACCTCATCTACTCAGAGAACCAACGCAGTTTTCGCTGGAGATCCTCTCCCGGGAGCAAGTCTCAGCGTAGATCCTTTGCAACCCGCCGCGACCCTACGGCTAAGTCGCTCGAAGATTGAGCTTTTCACCGCGTGCCAGTGCTGTTTTTATTTGGATCGCAAACTCGGAGTACGCGAACCTCCCTCATTCCCACTAACTCTCAATCTAGCCGTTGACGACCTTCTCAAAAGAGAATTCGATTTGTATCGCGAGAAGCAGACGCCTCACCCGATCTTTCTTGAACATGGATTAGACCTTGTACCCTTCAAGCACCAGAAGATCGATCGCTGGAGGGACGCCCTGCACCCAGAGCTCGTGCACTATGTAGAGGAATTCGGATTTCTGGTTTCTGGAGGTCTCGACGATGTCTGGGTCGATTCAGATGGCTGTCTCTACGTGGTAGATTATAAGGCTACTTCAAAAAAGGGGGAGATCTCCCTCGATGGGACTCAAGGCGAAAGGTACAAACGGCAGGTTGAGGTATACCAGTGGCTACTACGTAAACAAGGCTTTACTGTTTCAGATACAGCCTATTTTCTCTACTGTAACGCGGACAAACAAAGGCCCGAATTCGCGGGGCGTCTTGAATTTTCGACCAAGCTTCTACCTCTCATCGGCAACACTCAATGGATTGAGCCAGCTCTCGCCGAAATGCACGCACTCTTACTATCTCCCACTCCCCCCGCACCTGCGGACGATTGCAAGCTCTGTCAGTACTTTATAAAACGCGACAGCGTATTGTCGAGGATCGTGGCAATAGACGGCAGAGCTGCGGACCATCGCGCACGACCATGACGTAATGAACCTCTGACCTAACCCCAATGAGCCCGAGTCACCTTACCGGAGCGATCAAGATGGAGGTTTAGTCGATCCGACTGGTAGTCCTGTGTATAAGGCATGCCATAAGGAATCACCCTCACCTCACTCACCCCTTCTTTCAACGCTGTCCCCTGTGCCTCGCCTGCCTGTCGACCAACGAGCGAGTTGATATCGAATGCTGGCATCCCCGGCAGAGTGATAGACGGCGGCTGAGGAGGGTTGAGGTATCCCCTGAGCATTCGCATCAACATCTCAAGCGTCTGCTGTATCCTACCGATCATCGCGTTCTGATTTGGATACGAGGGCGATGGCATAGAGGGCGGGGCGGGTCGATATCCAATTCCAAGCCAGATGCGATTACTTAAATCACGAATGCCCCTCTGACCTTTAGCCTCCGAGACCGATTGCTTTTGCAGAGTAGTGTCGGAAGTCACTTTCGGTTGCATGGTTGCCCCTGGCGAAACGGCGAGACTTGCAGGCGGTGTTTGGGTACCATTCACGTTCATAGATATATCTCCATCGTTACTGCCGAACGCAGAGTACAACTCGCCCTGATGTCCAACAGCACCATGCTGGAGTACGAAAAGGGGCCTGGAATCCCGATCTCGGCAATTACAATTCTTCTTATTAGTTCGCACATCTGGGGGAAAAGTTGCGTCGCTACGGCAGATTTGTCGGCGATGGGATACTCCAGAGCCTCGTCAAAAACAGTGCACGTTGATCATAAGGCATGCTAGGGTTTTCGCATTGACTTTGGCTTTGGTGGCCCAACCCAGCGACAGCGCCGCTTATTATACGAGAGATGAAACCATGGTCCAATTTAATGAAGGACACAATCGACACGACGATTGGTTTGAATCTCCCGATCCGTTCAAGCCACTGCAAGTTCCCGAGGCGATTAACGTGCTGAGCATGGCTAAGGGCCCTGAGCGGTACATTTTTCTCTTTACCGACGAAAAGCATGTCGAGCTTCTCAGGTTACTAGGAAAATTTGCATCCGACCCACAGCTCAGTTTTACGTGGTATGACGCGGCTGCTCTGTCCAAAAAGGTGCGAGACGCAGCCGACAAGGACAAACCATAGCGGCTCGCATTATCTTGGGACTCTGACATTCGATGAATGTGTCGCATCTCAAAGGAGATGGTTTTCGGGCGAGCTCGCGAACGCCCCTTTCTATTTATCCTTTTACGGGAGTTGCTCCACAATGCTTACAAAATTTCGAGTTGGGCTCGTGATCCTGCCCAGAGCACGCCGGGTACGAGAGGTTCGATTGTTCACCGCCTGACGCTCGTTCAGGGCCATGCAAGCTCAGAGACTACCTATTTTGATGGATCTGGAGATAGCCTGGCAAAGGTCGCTCCGCTAAGGAAGCTCGACCAGAAAGAACGGAAGGAATTTTCAGCGAAGTCACGAAGAGCTAGTTCGAATCTGTCAGCCTGAGTCCGTGGTCCGGCAGTAGCGATTGTCGAGCGAAGTCACTCATGATGGCATCGATACCTAGGTCACGCAGTTTTCTCCAGGTAGGAAGCTGTGATTCCGGCGTCCAGTTTCGGTATTCAGGCTCACCAACGGCTGGGGAGACTGGATACACGAATATCCCGAGCCCGTGAGCGTGCGCAGTAGAGATCCACTGAGGGCGCTCGAGCACCATCATTTCCGGGACACTGACGTACGAGGCCCCACATGCAAGCGCCTGCTCGGCTGCCTCCTGCTCCCTATCCTTCCACTCGGTCCACAATTCGAGAGCGGTAACGATCCCCTTCAATCGCGCCCTCACTTCGGAGAGGACCGCGGGATTAAACGACATCACCCGAAGAGTTCCAGGATAATGGGCGATCGCAGGATACGCCGCGTCGACGATTCGTCTAGGTCGCTCGGGATCTCTTTCGCCCCAGAACGTTGCATCCTTGAGCTCGATGAACGGCACGACGCTTCCCCAAGGAAGATTCAGCACATCCTCTAGGGTGGGGATCCTCTCTGTCGAAAAGGCCGAATCGAACCAACTACCGGCATCAAGGCCGACTATCTCGCGGCACTGACGACTCCCTACCCAATCACGTGAGGTAAAATCTCGTGCAGCAGGCACTACTCGTTGGAACTGGTCGTCGGGAACTACCGTCTCCTGATGAACCACTACCGCCTTATTATCAGCGGTCAGCTCGACGTCGAATTCGACGCCGTGTAGTCCCAGCAGACTGAGTGCGGATCGAAATGCTGCTAGCGTATTTTCAGGGGCCTCACTTCTCAGTCCTCGATGCGCGATTACAAGCGTCATAGTAGCATCACTCAGGGCGCCACCGCCTCTCTGCCGCTCTTACTACGCTGCGCTGCTTCCGCTCTTGGAGACTCGACACCCAGCGCCTTCTCCACGACAGACACCACTTCATCCGCCTTCTGCTGCATCGAGTCTCGAACGTCCACCGCGCGCTTGGAATTAGCAACGAGCTCCTGCACAGCTTGATGGGCATCATCTGCCTCTCGTACTACCTGCTCCTTCACCTCTTTGGCAGATCTGAGCGCTCGATTATAGGTTTCCTCCGCCTCTCCCAGGGCCTGCTCCGCCTTGTCCTGAGCCCGGGACATCGCGTCGTACACCTTCTGCTTACGACGCGCAGACTCGGAGTTCTTCGAACTCTGTCGCGAGGAGTCATTGGGACACCCGAGCAACATAGTCACCGCTATCGACAGCGCGAGGATCTGCTTCATGCGACTACGAGCGTTTGTCAATCGGGATGTAGTTCGACTTGGCAGGACCAGTGTATATCTGCCGAGGTCGGTTGATCTTGTTGCCCGGCTCCTCGTTGTACTCCTTCGAATGCGCTATCCATCCGGGCAGGCGTCCTAGGGCGAACATCACCGTGAAGGCACGGGTCGGTATCTTCATCGCCTTGTAAATGATACCACTGTAGAAGTCGACGTTCGGATACAGCTTGCGCTCGATGAAATACGAGTCCTTGAGCGCGGCCTCCTCCAACTCCTTGGCGAGATCAAGCAATGGATCATTGATCTTCATCTTAGTAAGCAGCTTGTCACAGGCAGCTTTGATGATCTTGGCTCGCGGATCGAAATTCTTGTACACACGGTGACCGAATCCCATCAACTTGAACTTCGCGTTCTTGTCCTTGGCCATGTCGACGTACTTCTTCACTCCGCCACCCTCGGAGCGCATCTGCTCGAGCATGTCGATAACCTCTTCGTTGGCACCGCCGTGACGAGGGCCCCAGAGTGCGCAGATCCCCGCTGTGATTGCTGCAAAGAGATTCGCCTTACTGCTGCTCACCATGCGTACCGTCGACGTCGAGCAGTTCTGCTCGTGATCAGCGTGCAAGATAAGGAGTAAATTCAAGGTCTCCGCCATCACTGGATCAACCTCGTAGTGCTCTGCCGGTGTCGAGAACATCATGTGCAGGAAGTTCTCACAGTAGCTCATACTGTTTTGAGGATACATCAGTGGTTGACCGATCGATTTCTTGTAGGCGAACGCCGCGATAGTGGGCAACTTCGCCAAAAGTCGAACGGTATTGAGATCGAATTGCTCTTTTTCCGAGCGCCCACCCTCTTCGTGTTGATAGAACGTCGAAAGCGACGAGACTACCGATGCGAGGATCGCCATCGGGTGCGCATCACGGGGAAAACCATCGTAGAAACGCTTGATGTCCTCGTGAATCATCGTGTGGCGACGGACACGATTCGTAAAGAGATCGAGCTCTTCAGATGTCGGGAGCTTCCCCTCGATCAAGAGATAGGCTGTCTCCAGGAACGACGAGTTCTCAGCGAGAACCTCGATAGGACTCCCGCGATAGCGCAGAATTCCCTGCTCACCATCGATGAACGTAATGGCACTGGTGCATGCACCGGTGTTCATGTAGCCGTTGTCGAGTGTGATGTATCCGGTCTTGCCCCTGAGCGAAGAGACGTCGATACCTTTCTCGTTTTCCGTTCCGACGATAACGGGTAACTCGATTGTTTGCCCTTCGAGTTTGAGCTCAGCTTTCTCGGACATGCGATTCTCCTAAACCTTATTCCTTCACCAACTATGTACTTAGACTCCGCGGCTCTACCAAACGGTCCAAGTATTATGATTTACACGAAAACTGTGAAATCACCAAAATGTGGTTCCCCCTCATGGAGGATTGCTTCTCGCCAGCGAGCACAGCGGCAATTGCGAGTCTAGTAAACCCTCGTTAGTATAAGAAGAGTGATTCGCACGTGCGGCCTATCACGGGCTAGACAGCGCACCACCACACACCACAATGGTAATTCAAGGCTTCAAATGGGGACAAAAGACCGCCGCTCTAAGTTTTCGCTCGAGGATGTCGAGGCAGGATTTGAGCAGTCTCGGGCAAGGGAGGTTCGCCGGATACGGAAGGTTCACCCCCTAGGGTTACGGGTAGTCGTCCGGATCGTGAAGGATGCCAATGTTACCGATACCGGGCTCTATCTACCCGAAGGAGCCAAGGAGTCGATGCAAGAGAGTGTGCTCGCCGAGGTAATCGAGGTCGCGAGTGCGGTAGACTCCCACACAGAGGAGGAAACGAACGTTAGCGGCATTCCGCTCAAGTCCACTGTTTTAATACCCAAAACAGCGGGCGTACGCGTTCCATGGGACGACTCTCTCCGCATCGTTGACACTCGCGATGTCCTTGCCATGGTTGATGAGATATCGGTGACCTGAAATCTTGATGTTTTTGTTCCGGGTACGCTTACGTTCAGGTGCACGAGCACCTTCACGTGGTAGATCGTGGTAGGTTTTGCCTCGCCTCCCGAGCGGGCTTTGACGATAATTAAATTTCATGAGTCAACGAAGCGCGGATTCCGTTTGGGCATCTTAAAGAGAGCTCGCGACCTCCAGCCGTATGGGGTACGGTAGAAGGGCGTTCTGCCTTCGTAAAGCGTTTTGCAACAGACAACTGCTCCACCACTATGAATAGACGAAAATTCCTCGAACTCTCCGCGTATCTCGTCGGTAGCTCATACATCAGCGCCTGCGGGTATCTGCGAATAGATCCGTTCAACGTGCTTCTTCGCAGCGACATCATCGATTCGCCGGAGAAGGAGAAGGAGATCCTAGCCAAAGCGCGTGTCGGAAGAACCGCTGATGGAGAGATTCGAGTTCTCTATGTTTCGGGCACTCCCTACGAGCGCGGGTACCAACACGGCGTCCTGTTGCGAAAAGAGGTTCAGGACAACCTCGGCACGATGTACGACAATATCTTGGATAAATTTCATTTCGAGGAGCTCTTGCACGAGAGCTGGGAGAGACAACGCCCCTTTGTCCCTCAAGAGTACATCGACGAGATGCACGGCCTCGCCCACGGTGCCAAGATTCCACTCAAGATGGTACACGGCTTTCACGCGCTTCCTGAGATCACGGAATGGGGTGGAAAAAAGCGCTTGAAGAAGGTGATCAAGGACATGATGGCGGGGATTTACGGCACGTCATGCAGCAACTTCGCCGCCATGGGTCCAGCTACCAAAGACGGCAGGATGTACACCCTGCGAATCCTCGATTGGGGACTCCATAAGATCTCTCGGCTGCACGAGTACCCCCTCATCACAGTTTCCGTGCCGGAGAACGGCATCCCTTCTGCCAACATAGGATGGGTCGGCTTCCTCGGCGCTGTATCCGGAATGAATGCACAGGGAATCACCCTCGGCGAAATGGGGTATGGAGATCCAGAGGGAGAATCCATGCGCGGTAAACCCATGCCGTTCATGCTGCGTGATGTTCTCAGCTATGCTCAAAACTTGGGAGAGGTGCGTCAAATTATCACCGACAGTATCGGGACCAACGCATTCGTATTTCTCATGAGTGACGGCAAAAACGATACAGCAGAGCTGTATATCAGGGAGCGCAATCGCTTCGAGGTGTACACGCCGGGGGTAGAATTGAAGGACGACAAACGATCGTTTCCGGCTATCAACAACATCGTGTACGGCGGTCATTACGACGACAAGATGCACACGTCCCTTTCGTCCTCTCGGGGGTCGATTACACCAGATGTGATCATGAAGGAGATCGTGCCGGCCATAGCGATGCCGTCGAACTTTCAGAACGTGGTGTACGAGCCCAAAGGGTTGCAGTTCTGGGTCAACAACGCCAAGAACAAAGACGTGAGCGCTGCCACTCAACCGTTCACGCACTTCGATCTCGGCGCTGCTCTCAAAGAGTTTCAGCGGCCTTGATGGCCCACTGCATCGCACGCTTCACGCCAGAAGTGTTCCGTCTCGGTAGCATCTCCCTCGCTCTTCGAAGAACCGAAGAGCGCTTCGAAAGCAGCGCCGGTGTAGGCGATACCCTCTGCCACGAGGTTCAAAGGTAATTGGAGTATTCGATACGGGAGCACCTTCCAATTCGATGAATTCTGGAAGGAGCGTCTGTAGAACGAGATAGCTTCCTCTTCTACGTACGGGAACGGAAACCATCCCCCCTCTTTGCTCGGCGGAAGAAACGATACGGTTTGCGTGAAAAGGAGCCCCAGATAGTGATCGGCAAAAAGGAAGATCGTATCGGGTCTCCCGATCTGATTGCGTAATTTTAGTCCGTAGGTGAAGGGCACGGTCTTGTCGAATATACCGAGTATCAGGAGGGAATTCTTTCCATCCAGGTAGTGCGCGGTATTTTTCGGGTCGGTCCTGAGTTGAGTTCTCAAGGCTTCGAGAAATTGCTCTTCAGTGAACCCCTTCACCTCACAGACCGATTTGATGTACTTATTGATGCGCGGTTGATCGGAATCGTTGAAGAGGTTGACCAGATCAGTGCCGCCCATGACCAAGACGTTGTACTTCAGTCGCGCATCGATCCCCGCCGTGAGTGCCACATTGATGGCGCCACGACTGATACCGAAGGTACCGAACTTCGTCTTGCCGTATTCGCTCTCGAAAAAGTCGATGGCGAGTCGATCCCGCACTACGTTGAGCCGGAAGATATCCTCAAGCTGATCGAACTTGGTCGGATCCTTGAATTCGTTGCTGCGAGTGACGATCGCAGCATCGATTCCAGCCTCGACGAAATACGTGGCGATGTGCTTTTCGATGAAGTTCTTGCCGCCTAATACCGGGAATACGAACACCAGGCTGTCTGAGCGCGCACCCTTATTCTGGAAATACTCCACCGTTACCGGGCCTGCATACGACTCGATCGTTATATGCTTGTGAAGATACGTATCCGTTTCGTACTGGAGCTCCTCGCGATAATCTCCGAACGAGGCCGAGGGCTTGTAGTATTCTAGCATGGAAGCCGGACGCTCGAGTGGCTTTGTCCCCCCACCACCGGCGATCTTGAAACACCCACTCAGACAAGCCGTTGCCAGGAAAAGCAACGCTAGGCGTAGTCCGCGGGAGAGGGCGACAGCACGCGTGCGCTGCTCAGAGGCCAGCCCGCAATTCACCCAAAATTGGCTCGAAGGTAACATCATGCATAACCTGAAAAACAGCTGGGACGCTCCGCCGTGGTGAGAAGGCTTCAGGAAAACAGGTCCTTATCCCCTCATTCCGACGCTTCTCCTACCCTCTCGTTAGATGACTGAAAAATCTCCTAAGACTCTGAATAACCGCATCACTCCAGCGTCAGAGTGAGTGGCTATGGTGCTCTGCCGGGTTGGCAACGCAATCCTCCCCAAAGGCAACCCGGCAGATGCCACCGCCTTTCCAAAACAGCTCTATGTGCTACCTTTGCGGCCATCGTTAGGGAAGCGAGGCAAAGCCTGTCACTTTTCTACGTGAACGTGCTCGTGCACCTGAACGTAAACGTACCCCAAACAAAAACATCAAGATGTTCGGGTACGTGCACGTTTACGAGCACGAGCACGTTCACGTGATAAGTTCAAAAGTGAAACCACAGGTCAGTTTTGCCTTACTTCCTTAGATAGGTCGACCCAGTTACATAAGAACATCGGGCGCACCGCGACAAACGCCGTCTTAAAAACCAGAGGTTCCATGACTACCCCGAGCACTGCACGGGCGATTAAGAGCGCACTAGCTGTTGTAACGACTATCGTGCTGCTGCGATTGCTGTGCCTCCCCTTTCCCGACCTGATCGACACGACCGAGGGGCGCTACGCATCTGTGGCAAAGTTGATGTTTGATCGGGACGACTGGGTGACCCCTTGGATTTACTTCGGCGGAAAGCTACAGCCGTATAGCGGGAAACCTCCCCTGCACTTCTGGTTGATGGAGAGCAGCTATGCTCTCTTCGGCGTGCACGAGTGGAGCGCACGTCTCCCTAGCCTACTCTCTGCCCTTGTCGTGGGAGCTCTGCTGTTCATCTTCACTGCGCGCAAATTCGATAGACAAGCGGCGTTCGCAGCCGTCTCGATCTTCGCAACCTCCCTGCTCCTCTTCTTCCTCTCCGGCGCCTGCATCTTGGATATCACCCTCACCGTGGGGGTCACGCTCGCGTTAGTCGGCTTTGCACTCGCGGACCGCTCTAAAGTGTGGAGCACCTTGTTCTTCGTGGGTCTCGGAATCGGAGTTCTCGTCAAGGGGCCACTGGCAGTTGCTCTCGCCGTTCTGACGATCGCACCGTGGGCGGTCCTACGCCGCTGGGCAACGGGCACCTGGCCCGCTCAGATTCAATCGCTGCAGTGGATTCAAGGTATCAGCGCCTTCGTACTCATCGTAGCCCCGTGGTACCTGATTCAGGAGTACCGCAACCCTGGGTTTCTCCAATACTTCATATGGAATGAGAACCTGGCCCGCTACCTCGTCAAAGATTATGGAGATCAGTACGGCACTGGACACAAACAATACTTCGGGGCCTCGTGGTTGATGTTGTTCATCGGACTGACGCCATGGTCGTTCCTGGTGCTACCCTTTCTGACAATGTGCAAGTGGCACAGCTCGATCAAGACAGAGGCACGACGCTGGATCGCAGAGAACCCGTGGACCCTTTACGGTGTGATGTGGATGGTGAGTTGCCCCTTCCTCTTCACCTTTGCACGCCAATACACACCTACTTATTTCGTCCCGTCCATCCCTGGCTTCGCTCTGATGGTCGCTGCTGGATGGCACACCTTACTCCTTCGAACCGAGTGGAGAACAACTTGGTACGCTGCGATGTGTCGGTACGCTGTCGTAACCTTGGGGCTCGTTAGTCTCGCTGGAGGTCTCGTCTCACTTCGCTTCAACGCTCCCGTCGTGGGAGCGATCGTAGCGTGCGCTTTCGGTGTCGGACTCGTGTGGTACGGCACGTGTCGCAAACGATTCAGCGAGATGCTTCCAAGTGTATCGAAGGTAGCTCTTGCTACCGGAGTTGTGTATGCATTGGTGATAGTGTGTTTTTCGGAACACATCTCGATGCAGCGCTCGAGCCGACGCGCCCTGGAGATGGCTAGCCAAGTGTTTCCGAATCCGCGCGACTTGAAGATAGGCTTCCCTTACTACTTTCCCTTCTCTGCCACGTTCTACGGAACGACGCTCGGAGACAGATCGATCACCACGATGCTCCTGGATGAAAGCGAGATTGAATCTGCTCCCGTAGATGCGATCCTCGTACGAGGGAGCAACGCCCAACGCCTCGAAACGGCGCAGCCTGCGCGCAAGGTGTTGGGGCGAATTGGGAGATGGACCCTGTTCGAAGGCAATACGAGCGCCGAACCAGCGCAACCGTAGCTTCTTGAATCACGTATGCACCGCTTTCTATTTACTTAGAACCTTCCTCGCCACCTTGAGCAGGAACTGCTGCCGCCTCCCCTTGAGCCTGGGCGCCGGCTTGCGGCTCCTCACTCCACAGAGGGAACCGGGTCGAGTATCGCGGATCGTCGAAGATCACTTGAACGCCCCGACGGTTACGCATGTTCACGAACAATGGTGCTTTGAGATTCGCAGTAGTCAATCGGGGATCCGACCGCACTGTAACGATAATGAGGATCGCGTACTCGTCATCCTCGCGCAGCTCGGTGTCCTTGTCTCCGATCGGCGCTTTGACATCGAACTGTTGTCCGAATTCGAAACCATCCACCACTACAAATGCTAGATTCGGATCCTCAATTGAATGCAACCACGAAAACGGATGTTTGTGCTCCAGCATCACGTACTTGGTCGTGTGCGGAAATCCGATAATTCCAGATGGAAAGATAATGACACTTTCTGCCGGCACCTGCAGCTCGCCGAAACGAGTACTGGCAAACGTAAGAAGCTCCTGCTTTTCGCCCGACTCGTCGCTCATGACTCCTGCTTCCCCCCCTTCTCTGGAGAGACTCGCTCACCATCTTCATCCGTCCCGTCAGTGCGAGACTTCTTCCTCTTCACGAAGACCTTAGGCTGCGGTTGGTGGCTCGATGAAGCCAAAGAGCTCCCCTTCGAAGCGTGAGTGAGACGCCCCTCTCTAGGAGTGTCTTTCCCTGCACCCTTCCACGTACCAGTCAACTGTTCCAGCGCACTTCCACTCATAACAGCCTCAGCAGCATTCTTGTTCTCTTCGAGAATCTGCTTGTAAATCTCCTCACGATAAATTCTGAGATCTGCGGGGGCGTCGATTCCGACGCGAATTTGATTACCCTTGAGCTCGACTATCGTTACCTTGACATCGTCCCCTATGTAGAGGCTCTCTCCTGGCTTCCTTGTCAGAATTAACATTTCTACCTCGCCTTCCTTGGCTCTCAACTACTCGGTTCTAAGGTCTTAAGATGTCAAAAGACGCGTTTAAGGACTAACGTATCGAAGGCTGACGAGCAAGTAAAAAAATGCAAGAATGTCAAGGCTGTAGGGCTGCTAAAGTGGCAGGACCCATCGCAAAAAACGCAAACAGCGGTTTAGCCTGAAAGGCCCCTGGGGTCCCTCTGTAGCGCTGCGCCCTTTACTCAGGACTCTAGAAACGCTTTCAACAAGGCCTGGGTGGCCTTCACATCTGCCTTGTGAACCGTCTCTGTCACCGTGTGAAGGTAGCGTGTCGGCACCGATAATGTAACGGTTCGAACGCCTGCGCGAGACCTCTGGATCGCACCAGCATCGGTACCGCCTCGCGGCAATACCTCCATCTGGTGTTTTATCCGGCCTTTCTTGGCTAGCGAAACCAAGCCTTGAACGAGCTTTCGATCACTAATAGATGCCCCGTCGAGCACCTTGATCCCCACTCCCTGACCGAGCACCGTGACCCGCTGCTCCGCAGGAATACCAGGGGTATCAGAAGCGACTGTCGTATCGAGACAGATCCCAATATCCGGCGCGATACCGTACGTACTGGTAAAAGCCCCACGAAGCCCCACCTCCTCTTGGACGGTAAAAACACCGTAAATATCGTTCTTCGGAGCCTTCAACGATTGCAGCACCTTGATACCAACGTACACCTGGACTCGATTGTCGAGACACTTACCACTGGCGTACTCGCCGTATTCGACGAACGGCGCATCCAAGGTGACCATGTCTCCGATCTGAACGAGCTTCGAGACCTGCTTACCCGACAACCCTAGATCCACGTAAAAATCAGAGACCTCCTTGTACGCTCGTTTCTCCTCTGGAGTAGCCACATGAAGAGCTCGGCCCGTAGGATTGAGAACTCCCCGTAGGGGACCCTTGGACGTGTGCACAACTACGCGGCGGGCAAAGAGATTTCGCGTATCGAAGCCCCCCACCTCTTGTAATCTGAGAAAGCCGCGATCATCGACGAAGCTGACGTAAAAGCCGATCTCATCCATGTGCGCGGCAAACATGATTTTGTGTCGCTGCTTCGCCTTACCGCCTTTGAAAGCGATGACATTACCCATCGCATCGACGGATATGGAGTCCACGCACCCCTTGAGCTCGCGTCTGACGATCTCTGCTATGGCGCCCTCACACCCGGGTACGCCTGCGGCTTCTGATAGCTCTTTTAGAAGTTCCATATTCCTACTAGAGATGCTTAACCAACATATACTAGATTCACCGCTAATCGGCCTTGAATATCAAGGCCTGAAGTAGCATCTAATTCCCAAGCTGATGTTTTATAGGATCACTTCATGAAACGTATAGTCCTCTTCGTACTGACGAACATCCTCGTGATGATAACGATCTCGATATTGATCAACCTCCTGGGGTTGGGGCGATATCTGACTGCTCAAGGTATCGATTACTACCAGTTGGCTGCTTTTTGCTTGGTGTGGGGCATGGGCGGTTCGCTCATCTCTTTGGCCATGTCACGAATCAGCGCCAAGTGGATGATGGGTGTCCAGACGATAGACCGGATGCATCCTCAGGCTGGGTGGGTGGTCTCGATGGTCGAAGACCTCTCGCGCAAAGCCGGGCTACCACGAACTCCCGAGGTGGGAATCTATGACAGCCCCGAGGTAAACGCCTTCGCAACCGGGCCATCCAAGCGTCGCTCTCTGGTGGCCTTCTCCAGCGGACTCCTGCAGTCCATGAATAGGAACGAGGTCGAAGGGGTGGCAGCCCACGAGATCGCTCATATAGCCAATGGCGACATGGTTACGATGACCCTGCTGCAAGGCGTAGTGAACGCCTTTGCGATGTTCTTTGCGCGCGTAATCGCGTGGGCCCTCACTCAAAATTCACGGGAGGAGAATCGCTACGCCATGCAGCGTCTCATCACGTTTGGATTGGACATGGCATTTGGAATCCTCGGAATGATCGTCGTGTGTGCATTCTCACGCTGGCGTGAGTTTCGAGCAGACAAGGGCGGAGCGCAGTATGCTGGCAAGAGCGACATGATAGCTGCTCTTCAGCGCTTAGCGTCTAACCAACAGCGCGTCAGCAATGAGCAACCTGCCCTCGCGACCTTGAAGATATCAGGTGGAGTCGGGGCGCTCTTCTCGACGCATCCGCCCCTTGAGAAGCGCATTCAAACTTTGATGACGACAGCGATGTAATGAAAAAGCGGGGAGGCTCCAGGCAGCCGAGGAAGCGAGGCAACCCCCCCCCTGGGTCTCACGTTTGATCTTATCACGTGAACGTGCACGTGCCCGAACATCTTGATGTTTTTGTTCCGGGTACGTTTACGTTCAGGTGCACGAGCACGTTCACGTGGTAGAGCGGCAGGTTTCGCCTCACTTCTTTAGGGCAGATTCCGCCTTGCTTTCTCAGGACTTCTTCTTGTCCAAGGCCTCGTTCCACGAAGCCATCAGTCCCTTCACCTGAGCATTCGCAAAAAGCTGCGTGGTGTCACCCTTGATGGTGATGCTCTTGATGGTGTCACCCTTCTGAATCGCATTCACCACATCCTGCCCCTTGACGACAGCACCGAAGACCGAGTGCTTGCCATCGAGCCAAG
Organism: Bdellovibrionota bacterium; assembly: GCA_044351885.1. GTDB lineage: Bacteria > Bdellovibrionota_C > UBA2361 > UBA2361 > OMII01 > OMII01. The sequence continues at coordinate 17,070 of JBILEW010000021.1, read as the reverse complement.
GTGTCGGCACGTGGGTGATGAAGAACTGGCTACCGTTTGTTCCAGGACCAGCGTTCGCCATCGACAAAATTCCCGGCCTGTCATGCTTCAAAGAGGGATCGAACTCATCTTGAAATTTATACCCTGGTCCTCCCATCCCGGTACCGGTTGGGTCTCCACCCTGAACCATGAAATCAGGGATAACGCGATGAAATACAACTCCGTTATAAAAACCCTTCTGAGCCAGGTTCACGAAGTTAGCTACCGTGACGGGGGTCTTGTCGGCAGTAAGCTCCACCTCAATCAATCCCTTCGAGGTCTCAATGTCGGCGGTAATCTTCTCGGCTACAGCGGCAGACGCCAAACCGAGAAAGACCCCAGCAATTGATAGAACACACAGCAACATTTTCTTTCTCTCCATATATTTCCTCGTAGTTTTCACAACCAGCTTTGTAAGCGGTGCACGAATCCCCAGTTGCATACCCGAACCTGAGGCAAAGCGCCACAAGCAAGGAACTGCGTTCACCGTAGCAGTTCCTATTCCCCTACTACCAGGATGTCTGACCGCCTTTAGGCTCCTCGCTGGCTCTCGAATATCATTTGTCCCATGTGCTCTTTTCTGATATTCCCCTTGGGTCGATGGTCTACGATTGAATGCCCTGCTAAGGGTTGTCGTCAGAACATCCGGGGTGCGCTGCACCCGACTGAATCGTCTCTATTCGTGAAATTACGAGGATTATGATGCAACGAATTTTTCGCAACGCTCCTGTTCTCTCGCTGACCGTCGCTTTGGCGCTCGGAGTGGCCATTGCTCCTGCTAGCGCAGAGATATCTGAGCAAGATTTTGCCAGCGCCATGGAGCGCTACCTTAAGTCAGATACTGGCGCTGAGAAGGTAGGCTCGTCTATGGAGCGCTATTTCCAAAAGAAGCAGCAAGAGGCCATGAAGCGCCAAGAGGAGCAGGCCAACGCTGACGTTGAGAATCAGTTCAAGAATCCCGCCAAGGTCGACATCGGCAAGAGCCCAGTTACTGGCCCGGCTGATGCCAAAGTTACGATCATAGAGTTCTCGGATTTCCAGTGTCCATACTGCAGCCGAGGTCGCAACACGATGGAAGAGGTCATGAAGGCCTACCCCAAGGACGTCAAGGTTGCGTTCAAGCACTATCCACTTCCGTTCCACAAGGAAGCGGAGCCTGCAGCTCGTGCAAGCTGGGCAGCTCAACAGCAGGGCAAGTTCTGGGAGTACCACGACATCTTGTTCAAGAGCCAAGACAAGCTTGGAGCTGACTTCTACCTAGCTACGGCTAAGGAGCTCAAGCTCGACGTCGACAAGTTCAAGAAGGACATGGATTCCGAAGCTGCGAAGAAGCAGGTCAAGGATGATATGGAGATAGGTGCCAAGAACGGCATTCAGGGAACACCTGGCTTCTTCGTGAACGGAGTAGCTGTCAAGGGCGCCTACCCAGCGAGCCACTTCAAAGGGATCATCGATCGCTGGCTCAACGGCGGCACTGCACCAGCCAAGAAGTAAATCACTGACGCTTGCTGTAAGCGTCGACGTGCAAAGGGGCCCTCCGGGGCCCCTTTTTTGTTCCGCGAATGCATTCGGCCACCATTTTGCCTCTATTAGGAGATGTGCTAGCCTACGCTCTCGCTCGGAAGGTCCAACCACAGAATTTTCAGGCGGTTACCGTGACGCTTCGGAGTAGTGAGGAACGCTGAGGACCGTTACCAATGCGGCCGTTGTCGATTGTCTAGGAATTTTTAGGCTCCCAATGCCCTCGGGAAATGATTCAAATCGGAAGAGCTTCGGTATCGTTGTGAGCGGTGGTCCTGCTCCAGGGATCAATTCGGTGATCAGCTCAGCAGTCATCGAGGCAAAGAATCGAGGATATACCGTCAAGGGTCTCGTGAACGGCTTCCGGGATCTCACAGACGGAAAGCCTGGAGCAGTCATACCTCTCGCTACAGAGATGGTGAGTAACATCTACAACAAGGGCGGCTCCATACTAGGTACGTCCCGATTCAATCCGGTCAAGGACCAGCAACACGTAGATGCGCTACTGTCTGGCCTTCACCAACACGATATAGATAAACTGATCGTCATCGGTGGTGAGGGATCTGCGTATCTCAGCCTCAAGCTGTCCAAGATAAATCCCGATCTTGCGGTCGTGCACGTACCGAAAACGATCGACAACGACCTTATCCTCCCGAACAAATATCCGAGCTTCGGATTCGAAACCGCCCTGCACGCAGGTACCCGCATCGTGGAAACTCTGCGAGAGGACGCTAAGACCTGCCGACGCTGGTTCCTCGCTACCACTATGGGACGCAAGGCCGGCTTCCTGGCATTAGGTATCGGGCTAGCCGCTGGTGCTACCTCAACGCTCATCCCTGAGGAGTTCACCGAGTTCTCCCCAAATCCCTCCGACATCGCGAGTATCATCTATTCAACCATTCGCAAGCGTCTTGCGATGGGCAAGAACTACGGTGTTGTAGTGCTCGCGGAGGGTATTCTCGACTGCCTCGACCCTTCCCACAACGACATGCTGCGCGGATGCGTTAGAGATGACATGGGGCGTATACGTTACTCCCAGGTCGAGCTCGGGGAGGTCATACTTCCGTCATTGAGAGAGATGCTCAAGAGCGCTGGACTCGATGTTCACATGATTACTAAGAACATCGGATACGAATTGCGATGCTGCGAGCCGATCTCGTTCGATATCGAATACACCAAGTTCCTGGGTTATGGAGCGGTCCAGCACATGCTCGGAGGAAACAGCGGCATCATGGTAACTCGCGATTTCGACAAGCTCGGGTTCATTCCGCTCGAGTCGATGGCGGGACCTGACGGCGTAATCAAATCACGACGAGTCGACCTCTCTTCCGATCTTTACAGAGTCGCCCGCAGCTTCATGATTCGATAAGGCCACTGATGCTGCTGCGGGGAACAGCCATCGTCTCGCTCCTGACCCTCCTCAGCCGTGTGCTGGGCTTCGTGCGAGACCTCCTCGTAGCGAGACTTCTCGGAGCTTCACTCTTCGCTGATGCCTTCTTCGTGGCATTCCGTATACCAAATCTGCTGCGAAGCTTCGTAGCAGAAGGGGCGCTTACCTCGGCCTTTGTTCCTACATTCTCCACCTCATTGTGCAAAGGCAAAGAGGAAGCTGCTGCAACATTCAGACGAGTTGGCGGCTTTCTCATGGTTATCACTATCCCCATGAGCCTCTTGGGTGTCATCTATGCGCCGGAGGTAATCCGGGTCATAGCGCCGGGCTTTGCTTCGGATTCGGAGAAGCTCGAACTTTGCGTTCTACTCACTCGTATCATGATGCCTTACATCGCCTGCGTGAGTGTCATAGCGATGATCAACTCCGCTCTTAACGCGCTGGCGATCTTCGGTGCATCCGCGTGGGCTCAGGTGGTCATGAATCTCGTACTTATAGCGGGAGCGCTTGCAGCTTTACCCTTTGACCCTCGTACTACGACCACCATCTTGGCAGTGTCGGTACTGATCGGGGGAGCAATTCAGATCCTCGCTCAACTACCTGCAGTCCGCCGAGGGGGCCTATCCCTTCGACCTTCATTGGAGCTCGGACACAGAGACATTCGCGAGGTCCTGCGACTGATGATTCCAGCGACCATCGGCGCATCGGTGTATCAGATTACGATCTTCCTCGCGACGTTACTGGCATCGCTCCTGGCAGAGGGTAGTGTCTCATGGCTGTTTTACGCTGACCGTATCGCTCAGTTTCCGCTGGGCATCTTTTCGATAGCTCTCGCCTCCGTGCTACTTCCCGCCCTCGCCAACGCTTCGGCAGCGGACGACCACGACACCTTTCGTGGGGGACTCTCCAACTCGCTCAGATATACGAGCTTTATCATCCTTCCGATGGCGTCCGGGATCTGGGCCTTGGCACTTCCCCTGACTGAACTGCTCTTCGAGAGGGGCGCCTTCTCTCATCACTCAAGCCTCATGACAGCCCAGGCACTGCAAGCGCTCGCTTTTGGTCTGTGGGCAACCAGCTGCCACTCAATGGTAGTCAGAGCCTTCATCGCGAGGAAGGACACCATCACCCCTACACTCATCGGCGTCGGATCCCTCGTGATAAATGTCGCTACTGCTCTACTACTGATGGGCCCTATTGAGCCGCATGGCGATCTCTTGAGTGAATCCGTAGCGCACACGCAGAGTGCTTTGTACTCCCTCATTCCGTGGCGATCATCGCTCGGCCATGTTGGCCTCGCCGCGGCCTCGAGCGTGGCTGCGTTCTGCTCCTTGGTCGTGGTCTTGGCGCTCTTTACCGTTCGCATCGGGAATTTCCCATGGCGAGATTTCCTCACGTCAACCGCACGCTCTGCCCTCGCCTCACTGGTGATGGCATGCACGGTCAGTTGGATCGCTGCACGAGGATTCTCGGCAGCTACCGCGGTCCTTGCTGGACTCGCGGTAGCTGTGCCCGTCTATATCCTCGTGTGCGCTGTTCTGCTCTCCCCAGAGCTACGAGAGACTGCCCAAGTTATCCTACGACTGTCGAAACGAGCCTCGCGCCACGCGTAAATCGGCCGAATCTGATCGAATCTGGTCTGCTGGCGACGTATGAACGAAGGATGCTCTGATTAAGTCCGGATAATGATAGACTTGGACCTCACTCTCCCCCTAAGGAAGCGAGGCAAAACCTACCTGTGGTCTCACTTTTGAACATGCCACGTGAACGTGCTCGTGCTCGTAAACGTGCACGTGCCCGAACATCTTGATGTTTTTGTGCCGGGTACGTTTACGTTCAGGTGCACGAGCACGTTCACGTGAGAGAGTGTCAGGTTTTGCCTCGCTTCCCTAAATATGTTGCCCTCGTTACGATCAGAGATGCTATATGAAAGCGACACGTTCAGTTACCGATACGTAGTGATATGGACCCAAGCAATCCATCCAAATCCTCACCGTCGTCCGATCCCGGCGAGGCGTTTTCCATCCTGGTGATGCCATCTCCGGCTGCTGGGGTTGGCAGGGGATTTTCGATCTGCTCGCACGAAGTCTCCCCCGAAGCTATGCCGGATTTTGTCCCCACTTCTTCGGTCTGCGACTCCCTTGATGACCGCATGGCTGCCGTGTCGGGCGTAGCCCCCGTATTTGGATCTCCTACCCACTCACAGCACTTACTGGATGTAGCCGGCAGGCTACTCTCCTCACTTTCCGGATCATCTGCCCCATTATCTTCAGAGTATGAAGCACTCGACACGCCTGAACTCCACGCTATAACGGGCTCTCCTCGAAAGCTCTCTGACCAAGAAGCTCTCGTATGGTGTGAGTACTATCGAGACGGCACTGGCGATTATCTCTTACCGGATCTTTCTCAAGCTTTCGATCCCATGTTTGCCCTGACTCATGCTGACCGAGGGCCACTTTCCCCGGAGCGTTTCAGTGCGGGTCCGGTTCGCCTATTGGTAGTCTGGAATCAATTCGACGACGAGATTTCACGAGTTTCTGCATTGATCTCCGAGGAGTGTGTCGAGGAAGCGATACGGAACTTCCTCGCAGCTCTTAAGGAACCGATGACCGAATCATCTTCGTGTATTCTCTACCGCCTCGAGTCGTCTCTCATCGACTACCTCAGGAGCACAGGGGCGCTGGAACTTCCGAGTGATTTAGAGGAATGCCGCACAATCGTGCGGAACTCACTCATGTCCGAGGTATCTTCTTTCAGCATCACTCCCAGCTCGAATCACACTCTGCAGATTCGGGTGACGCCGAGAATCAACGAATTCGAGGAGCCTCAGCCCTTTCTCTGCTGCGCCGAAATACGTATTCCTTGTCGACAACCTGTCGACCTCGAAAGCATCGACATTCAGTGGTCTGGCAACGTTCCGCCCCGCTGAATGCTCAGCATGGCGACGACCGACACGATCGCCCTCCCAATCTCTTACGGACGAAGAGGAGTACGCGTGATCAGGAGCCCGCGCAATTCCTCGTAATTCGAATCGTCGAGCACCCCACCTACAGGCACATCTGACCACCGCCGTACTGCCCGCTCTCCCTCCGGCGTGAGCACAACATGGTCATAGAGCCGCATACCGACAGGCGCAAAGGCTCCCTCTGCGGGAAATTGACGCGACAAAACGAGAAAACCTCGATCCGCGAGCCGCTGCGCTGCCTCCTTTATCGTATGATTGGAAAAGGGCCCAGCGCCGGGACCACTATTCGAGTACAGCTCAAAAAGCCATCCGCCGGTGCGCTTTGCAGCATGCGCGAGAACGACCTGCTCGGGATTTTGAAGCGCTGGCTTAATCCACGGTCCCTGCGCATCTGACCATACGGCGACTGCATTGACACTGTCGAGAGCACCGGTGTGATCGGGGTGCCTTACGATGTCACCTGTCTCGCTGAGCAGCTGAAATGTCGCACTGAGAAGACGACTGGCTCTTGCAGGATTGTTCGCCATTCCTAGTTCCGTTGCGATCTCCGCACTGGATACGAGCTTCCCTGTTTCTCGGCGCAGTATAGACACGATAGCTCCTGGGAGGTTCATACCGGTCACGGCAGGAGTTGTGTCGTCGAAGCGGAGCACAATCCCATCGTACAGATTCTTCTCTGAACCGTTCCAAAGTTTAGGACCGAGCTTCTCTCCCGAAAACCACGCGCTTTTGAGCACTCGCGTGGCTACCTCGAAATCGTTGGAGTTGAGATCCGCATATCCCGGTGTTGCTCGAAATTCCGCTACTACCTGATAAAAGGTGGGCCGAATCCCGTTTCGATCTTGGGCCAACGATTCTACGAAACGGAGAGCAAGCCTTCCACAGGTAATGTACTGCTCGAGCGAAATGAGATTTCCCCGTATTCCCACAGATGAGGGAGCTATCGAACCAGAAGCCAGCCCCTCAATGAATGTTCGTCGCGCTTGCAAGGCCCGTTGGTCAAGCGGCTGATCATCGACACTTGGATAACCAGCTCGCTTCGTACGATAACCGTCTCTCGCGTCTGATGCAGTACCGTTGAACGACTGATCACGTAAGGTCACCGATTCATTCGATGTTCGATTACTCTCTTCAGGCCCTCCTTTCGAGCCGAGGTTCGTCATACCGTTCAAATGCTCCTCTTCTCACCTGCAAGCGACGAGATATCAGCTAAGCTTTACGAAGAGGAATTATACCATGTCGCCGACGCTAAACCTACAAAGCGCCCGCTCCCCCCTCGATGAAGATAACGATGCAGGATATGAGAAGGATCACCTCAAGCGACGGAAGTTGGCGCACAACCTTCGGAACTCCCCGCGTGAGAGCACCCTGTCACGAGAGACACCACCAGAAGGGTTGGTGAGCACACTTTGCGCTGTAGCAACGATCCCGGCACGTGCATGTAGTGTGAAGACCAGAGACAGCTCCTTGCGTCGAGAGCGGGGTGCCTTACCTTCGATAATTCGTTGGTGTGAGGAGCCTGTCACGAAACTCCTCGTGCGGCGTGGACAGAGCTTGGCCCCTACACGTATGCCGAGGCTGAGTCGCGCCTGCTCCGCCCCCTCAGCAGAAGAAACGGAGAGAGAGACAGGCCTTCCAGAAAGGAGCGTGGAACCTGCTGGCCCTCTGACCGAGAGGTTATACCCTCCCGGTGCCGCCGCAGTGGGAACAGGCGATGGCACGGGCGTGGGTCCTGGCCCTTCCGGTAGTGGATTATTGCGCAGATAGCCCAACAAGGATCGCAAAGCTTCGGGAGAATTCACCGGCGGTTGACGTCCAAGCTGATCAACGGAGTTTACTCCGTGACAACTTGCGCACACCCGGATCTCACCCGGTTGAAACGTGAGCCAGTAGCGCTCTCTCACGACGGGACCCCCTTCAGGATCTGTCAGCTGCCACGTCAGAGCTCGTCGTGCCGGAACCAGTGCAGCAACGGAACCGTCGGGCGCAACCCGTACACTCGAGCGAGGCCCCGACGAAAGTGGAGGATTGGCGTCGAGCGCATCGTGCATGAAGGTCGACAACACTCGGCGCCCCCTCTCCGGAGACGAGACTCCACCGTATCCGCGGATCTGATCTCCCTGAAAGAGCTGCAGGTGAGAGAGATCGTAAACGTGCCCCGGTAATTTAATGCTTTGGGCGAAGCCCTCGAATACACGTACATTGAACGGCTGTTGGAGGTCGCTCCGATCTCGACTAGTCACGTCACGCATGACGATCAGCGCGAGATTGCGTTCGGCGAGCTCACGTCTAAACTGATCTATATCTACTCCTGATTCCTCGAAGACCTGTCTCTCGGGAGCTTCGACAACCGATCCGCCTGCCCGTGGCTTCGACTTCGCTATCAGCTCAACCGGCTGCAATTCCCACAACGGCCCCGAGTATGATGCATGCTCGTCCGGGGTGAAATACGAGACACTGACCTGCACTCCAGCCGTAAGAGAGCCACCGGCAACCCAGACCTCCCCCTGAGGGATCAATGTTTTCAGCCGAAAATCGTAGCGTGATCGCGGCTCGGAGGTACTTCCTATGTTCTCATCCGGAAGTTTGGAATTGGTGTGAGATACGAGCACACTTCCATCTGATAGCGGGAGGGGATCTCGATACAGTCCACTGTGATCTGGATGGATGTTCGCTTCGTCGTACGAAGCTGTCGAGCGAGCCGTGATGTACCTGAGCGGCATGTTCCCACCATTACGAGCCGGATCACCTTGCAAAGTGACGACCTGTCCCGCTGCGTGCGTTGAAAATTCGGGGGAATCGATCCCGTAGAAGAGCCCCGGGCGGAGCGGGTCTTCGCTCACGTGAAAGAAATTCTCGATCTCCCGGTGAATCGTTGGCGGGTCCTCGGCGTAGTGCTCTTCGAGGTTGTCATCGTCGTTCCGAGAGCGATCGAAGTACCCGTGAAGCTCATGTCTCCCGATGTGGTTGAGGGTCTCGTGTCCTGTGCCGTCCTGATTTATCTGCCACGGAAAGAAATGATTGAAGTCGTGCGGATTCGCCCCGGAATCCTCCATCAGGGAACGCACTCGAGGCTCCGGAAAAACTTCCGGCTTCTTGTTCATTCGCGACGCTTCACGCGCTTCCGATGAGTAATCGAAGGCTCCGTATTCGTCGGTGTCGTCTGCTTGCTGGTCCTGCTGCAGGTGATCCCACCGCGTGTAAACGACACGTCCAAACGAATCTACTATGGGCTCGAAGACACCTGAGGGCGCATGGTCCAACAAACGCAGAGCACCGGTGGCTGGATTGAGGTTCCACAACCCTGACACAGTCGGTTGAGACTCATACTCGTCTCGTTGCGGATATAGGTGCACCTCTCCGTTTCGGGGTCGATCCGAGGTGAAGAAAATCGTGTCGTCGCTGGCATAGGCAGGGCTGATATTGTTGTACCGTTCAGGCTGCCGAGGAACCTTGGTTATCACTGGCGTGTCGTTCTCTCCAAGGCCGGTCACTTCGTAAAGCTGCCAGAAATAGGTACTCCCCTCGTACTGCTCGGTAGGCGCACCGACGACCATGCTGAAGATCACCTGCGTACCATCCCACGATACTGCCGGATCCCTCACAGCGATCGCCCCTGCGCCCTGAAATCCTGGATTACCGTATCCCGCAAGGCGTGTGAGGTTCTTAATCTTTCCATCTCTATAGCGAATGAAGAGATCGCCCCCTCGAATTATCGACTCGATAGACGCCAGGTGATTACCGAAGGTAGCATTCGCGGTAGCAAAATCGGTTGGATTGGGGATCTGCCCGACAAAGACGATGTCGGCATTGGGAGCCGCAGAGGACTCAACGATGAACATTGTGCACAGTGCAGCCACACACTTGATGAACCAAGTAGCTGATCTCGAAGCCATTCCAAGCCTTTTGACGAGGGACTATTTACGCCTTCCAGGCTAACGGGGCAGATCTCGTGCCAAGCGTTTCCACACCTTGCTTCCTTAGACTTGGACTAACAAGGATGATTCCCTGTGTCTACTAACCATCTATTGTTCCAAAGGAACAGCGCTAAGGAAGCAGGGCGAAATAATACTGTTTGCCTCTCCTCCCTAAGGCTTACGACCTAAAAATGCGTCTATAATCGGACGTAAAAACGCAGCAACGTGCTGGTCGAAGTGTCCGGCTCGTGCGACTTCGTTGGCCCACTCTATAATCTGAGCGAACTCCTCAAAGTGTTTCCGAGTGGCCTCTGCTGTCTCACCATTCTTACTCTCAGGAATTCGAGGGGGAGAGCAGAAAGCATCCCTCTCTTCTATATCACCCTCGATCCACTCGCGCAAAATGCGGTGACAGCCATAAACATCCGGATGCGAGTCCCGTACCCAACAGAACTTTTGGTGTGACCAATCCCACCACGAGTCGAGAATCCACTGCTCTCGCTCCAGCATTTGCTTGATTGCTTTACGTGTTGCCTCCACGTCAACTCGTGATGGTATCGGTAGGGTATCTTTCCGTTTTCGCTGTCCTTCAGGGGGATTCCGTGGCGTTATCACGTCGAGTTCGATACCGAGCGACTTAAGAGCTTTCTCCCGTAGCCTGCTGTGATTCGAAGATAGGGTTTTTAGACCTTCTGGGATCACTTCGTCTAAGATCCTCCGAAGCGCTGCCTTGCCTGCTTCGCGATCCTGGTCATCGGTGCACATGTTGAGAGCTAACAGAATATCTTTTTTTTGGGCCTCCGTAAGCCACGGCGAAAACCGTTCGAGCGCTTCCTCAGCTTCGAGGATCACACGATAGCCGTCACTCCACCGGAGATCATTCGTGACAAATGTGAGCACCTGCTCGCATGCACTCCTGAAGGAGTACGCATGTACCAGGAACTCGTGCGTTACCGAGATACGAAGACCCTGTGCTGCACGACGCTCTTCGTCCGCCGAAAGATCGTGGAGGCCGGAGGTGAATACGTTAAGGGCTTCGGAGAGCACTGCGCGGGGGTTGAGCGCGGTAGTTTTCTCAGCTGCCTCAAGACCCCTAGGCGATATGTCCACCCCTACGGCAACTGCCGGCTCTCCCCCGATGATAGCTCTCGTCGGGATGATCTCGAATCCCCCAATACTCCTTACGGCGAAGAGGCTCGGTGCATTCCTCTCGAGCACCCGACCGAACACAAAGGTAGCACCCTCTGCGAGCTGCTCCAGAACTACCCGATTGAGTAACTTAGTGTAGGCTGCACGGACATCCTCTGTTCCATCCGGGTCTACCCAGATCCAATAAATATATCCGACAGAATTTTCGTGACCAAGACTCGCTGAGAGCCCCGGCCGCGTTGCATCAGTCACCGAGGGAGGTAGCGATATAATCATGGATCGAGTCACCCCGGAGTGATCTACATGACGAAATATCTGCCCACCCTGTTGCAAAAGCTGCGCTAAAGCTGCAGGTGAAAGGTCGAGGCACGTGACACCTCGAAGCAAGACTGCCGGATGATCCGGCGAAAGCCTCGATTTCGCGAGCGCTGCTGAAAGCTCTATCAGCTCTTTGAACGACCACGACCCCTGCGTTAGAGTGACACCATGCTCAGCACGGGGAGGCGCGCCCAACAGCTCTGCGCAACTCTCGATACTCTCCCGGGCTACCTGCAGCTCTCCTCGCCGAATGGCGGCAACCGCATGTTGTATGTAGTGCAACTTGTCTGGATGACGGGTGATAGTCTTCGTCGGGTCAGATTCTGCCAATCCGTCCAGCGCATCGGCAAGGGAGTCCAGCGCTTTCCTCTGCGCTTCAGTGTGCGAAGTTCTCTGACCAATCTGAGCGTCCAAGGCTTGTTTAGCACGAGCTCCCATTGCCTCCAGCACAGCCGATACCTGCGCGATCAGAGACTCTGAGATATCAACGACCGTAGCAGCTCCCTCGCCCATCAAGACAGAGAGATCGGCGATCGCATGCTCGACATATTTGTCGTTCACAATCATCGACAGATCCGAGCAGAGGATAATCTCCCAACCCTTCTCTCGCAGCTCCTTAATCTCCTGGGTGAGGTATTGGTGGTCCTGGCTATCAACGATTACGAGAACTGGAGTGCAGCCGTGCCTTCGGAGGAACGAGGGATCTTCTTCTGGCAGTCCGCCTTGAGAGCACATCGCTACTCGGGAAGAGAGCTGCTCGACCACAGGGCCTCGGGTCCGCTCAGCTCCCATCACATGCACTGCCAAAGGATATTCGGCTGAGAGGATCGCTGTGCAGAGCGACGTAAGCTCCCGAGCATCCCTGTCCTGAAATTGCGGTGACTCAGCTCGTACGAAGGTGTACAAAGGGGATCTCCGATCATCAGTCAATGCCTGAGCCGCCAATGAGCCGCTTATCGCTGGCGTGTCTCCACGGCCAAGGACCCTCAGATCTTCTTCCCGTTCACACGTAACGGTGGCACTGAAATCAGCCCCCTTCCAAAGAACCTCGTATGAGCCCGCATACTGTCCATCACGGCGAAATCCGATGATCTCTCCTACCTCATGAGCCCGCTGGTGAGAACGACTCGGCGGTCGCATGACGTGAACGCCCGTCCGAAAGGGCTGAAGTCTGGAGAATGGCTCCTCCCCCGCAGGTATAAGAGTTCCAATACCTCTCGTGACGAAGAGTCGTGAAGGCTCGAGATTCCGCAGGTCACCACGATATCTTTGGTACCGCACCCTACCCAAATCGCACTCGATGAGATCCGCTTCTCCACTGCGAAGCTCTTCGAGCACAACGTATCTTCCAATTCGATCAACGGAGAGGGTATCGCCTGGTTTAATCTCTGAGGTATCTGAGCACTGAAATGCCAAGGTTACCAACAGTCGCATGCGCCGCGGAAGATCGCGCAGATCGACAACTGCCTCGACAAACTGCGCGGCCTCCGGACTCTGTAGGGTCTCGGATATCACTGAATCGCAGATACTCTGCACACGGTGACTGAGTTGGCGCACATACGCTTCCGTCTTATGAAAAAGCTCTGCACTCAGATATCCATTCCGGGCAAGTTCGAGACACAGTTCGGTTCGATGGAGACTGTCTATAATAGACGAAATTTTTGCGACATGTTCGGGCGATGGTATCGAACCCTCTCCCCTGGGAAGCATCTCGAGCAGCCTGCGCTCCAAAGAGGCAAAGAACTCTCGGTGCTCGGTTAAGCTTTGGCAATAATACGTGCCAGACCCAACTCCCGATAAACCGATGAAGCGAGTGAGATGCTCCTGTAGAACGGGATCGCTCTCGAAGAGCGGCTCGACCGAAGTGATCTCCTGTCGCAACGCGTCCTGAGCATCTGGAAAGAGAACTCCGTCCGCATCCATCTGCGCTTCAACGTCCGCTAGGGAACGAGTATTTGTTTGAGAGATAGCTCCCATGGTCGCTTTACACTATCCATTTCTTACAGAGGCGTTTGCTCGACGGTCTCGCAAAAACGCCCCTATCGGTTTTGGTCGGATCTGGGCCCGTAGTGACATATTCAAACTAGGGCAGACTACCCGCTAAGGGTCTGAAAGACGGTCACCTCGGACCGTCTTTCAGAGCAATATTAAGGTCTTAGCCATACAGAGATGTCATGCTCTCCAATGGTTTCGACTAATGGGTGCCTTGTCGCTCGCCGGTTCGACGTACAGCTTCTTCCAGCGCCTTCTTGGCACGCTCGTGGTCGCCTCGACCGAAATCCCCCGACGATTGATCGACGCGCAGGGTTCCATCGCTAAGAACCTCTACATAGCCTCCACCTGGACAGATTGCTCGGCTTCCCGAAGCCGCAGAGACTCGCGCGAGGATCTCGCGGTGGTAATCCGTCCACTCCATCGGCGCTGCCACTATGTAGGTATGCCCGTCAGCAACAGCGAAGATGTACTTGTGATTACTACGACCCGTTGGCTCGTGAATGAACACGACGGTCTCGTTCTCGCGGTAATCGGAGTACACCTGGTATCGACCGATCTCTCGCACGTCCTTACCCTGCAGGGCCTCAATGAAGGCCTGCTCCATTGACTTCGATGCAAAAGTGTCCGCAAGCCTATCCAGGCGGAATAGTGCCTCCTCCATGGTCGGCTTATTCTCGGGCTTGTTGTTGTTTGACTGATTGTTGTTTGGCTCCGTGTTCATGGTACTACTCCTTTCACTACTTACTCACTCTTTTGGTGCGCAGTGCGCTCCATTCCGAAAAGGGTTCGAACCTCGAGCGTCGAGGCCCAATCCTTGACCGAATCGTTGACTCTGCCAGTGCTTCTCGGAATCTGTACGGTGCGCGCTTTCTCGAAAGTGATGCGCGATGCGTTCCCGCAGGGGAGCTCGGTCCCCCACGAGATGTAATCGATCAGAGCGGTCGCAGGGTGATCGTGGTGCGACGCATCGGTGATGATGCGTATGTTCTTCACACCTGCTCGTGCCGCCACCAAGGCGGTGAATATGCCCGCCGGAAATTCGCTTCCTATGACCTTCTCAAAAGCCGCACCGCTTAGGGTAAAGCTCTCGGGAGGCATGAGGAGATCCAACAGCGCTACGTCGAAAGTCTTAGACTTGAGTAGATCGACCGCCTCCTTGTAGGTCTCGCAAACCGCAAGGGAGTTGCCTTCGCTGAATTGGAATATCGCGCTCACTCGATTCAGCTCGCTGTTGTCCACTACGAGGATGCTCAGTCCCCTCAGGCTCGACTTAGCGAGTATCGAATCGAAACGGCTGGAAGCCTCGCTAGGTATGACTTCAACCTCATCTTGTCTCTCAATCTTAGAGAGCTCACTGTAGAGGTCGATTAACCTCAATGGGTTCACACAGTGGTAACGTGGGCCGTACTCAGGGTGGTTTTTGAGCTTCTCACTCGGGCGCTCGAATGCTGCCAGTGGCCTGTCGCTCGAGAGGTGAATCACCGTGTGTCCAGCCGCTAGCATGCTCTGGCTAGTCTGCACGCTATCCGTCACTACGACGTCCGCTTCACTAGCAGAGGCCACCACTGCGAATCCTCGCAACGGTAGGACCGCTTCGTACGTTCGGACCAGAGGTCCACCATCCTTGGACAGTTTCAACCAAACTCGCGCTGGCCTTGCCCCTACAGGTACGGAGAGCCCGTCCGAGTGCCGTGCCAAAGGATTCTCCCCACCTGTTTCGTGCGCCCCTGAGTCGCCTGTGCCTTTAGCCTCTCGCCTATCCGTCATGACTATCTTCTCCAACTTCATTTCCCGCCCCGCGGCGTTTGTTACGCTTCCGAACGGTTATTGTGAGATAGTTCTATATCACGCCGTTTTGCTAAGCAAATTTTTATAACGGGATTTCTTTTCTGAGGCGTATGCCACGAGCGGCTTGTCCCGCATGCCCAAAAAGCTACTAACTAGCTATATATACTCGCCTAATATCAATCGACGGATTTACCTGCGCCGAGAAGACCAGGTCACTAGGGGGATTTTTATTGGACACACTTATGTCAATTTGAGATCTAACTCTTCATAACAGTTCTAACTTAGAACTATTGAGGCAGCGCGGCGTTGGAACTATATCTCCGTCTTCACAGAACGATACGAAGGTTTCAGGAGCAGAATCGGTTCGTAGGGAATGCCTACGGGAGCGGATTGTCCCTACTGGAGTCCCGTGTTCTCACGGACGTCAGTTCACTCGAAACAGTAACTGCATCAGACCTCTCTGCCTCTCTTGGATTGTCGCGCACCGTGATCTCGCGAACTGTGAACGAGCTCAAAGCACGGAAGGTGCTCTCGGTTCGAGTGGATCCTAGTGATGCGAGACGACAGTTTCTGCACCTTACGGCGAAAGGCAAGAAGACTCTGGCGGACTTCGACTTCAGAGCGGAAGAGAGGCTCGCCACGTTCTGCAAAAATCTCTCCAAAGGCGAGCCCGAGAAATTGTTTCGATACTTCGATACATTCGCCGACGGTCTCGGCGTTCCTCCACTCCCGTACACTCGAAACGAAAATCCGCTGCGCGCGCCTATTCGTCGCACAACACAAGGTCTAGGACTCCTTGCAAATCACGTATTCGGAACACCCGATCTCTCCTCTATCGAGTGGCACATGCTCGCGAAGCTTCAGGAGCAATCGAATTCTATCCTGGCGAAAACCTTCGTTGCTGCTTTCTCGCTACCAGCAAATACGGTGGCCGGTATCATCAAGCGACTCATCGAGCGGGGTTGGATTGTGCGTGTAGTGGACCCACGAGATCGCCGGCAGCTCCAGTTGAGCCTCTCGTCCGAGGGTCGAGCATTCCTCAGAGGTGTCGAGACGGCCGCTGTCGCCCAGTTGCGAATTGCGCTGAGAGACCTTAGTGCTCAGGAGATTGAGAACTTCGACGAGCTCCTTTCGGCGATGATCGGGCAACGTGCGCCCTCTCTTCTTAGCCCGGACGGAGTGAGCCTTACCCTGACACGTTTGACGACCGAACAGGATCGAGCCTCCGCGCGCTCTTTTTGTGCCGAGCACGCCACGCGACTTGGTCGCGGATTACTCCTCGAAGAGACGTTCTTCGGACGCAGCTCCGGGTGCTTCGCACTCATGGGCGGAGGTCGCATGTATGCCGTCTTGGAGCTTCAACTCCTCGAGAATAACCCCCGTGCCGCACAGATCGTCCACCTCGTGCAGCTACCGATCCTGGATGCTCTGCCGATGCTCGACGCATTCGTAGACCTTGCTATTCGGAGTTTCAACACAGATGCGCCTAACGTGGTGGTTCGCTTGACCCACGAATGGCGGGGGTAAATCACCATACGCTTCGCTAGCCGTGCCACAGCGCTAAAACACTCAACTCTGGTCTCACCTATCTTAGAGGTTACCGGTGCGAAGTTACTTTTCCGAGGTTCCTGGTCAACGTGTGCATGACGGGCGACAATCCCGTCGATGCCTGTGCTCTCCTTAGCCTTCTAACTATACCTCGTTCGATAGGCGCTCAAGTTCCTCCGAGTCCGAATATTTTGGTTAAGTAACGCGGAGGCGCGGAAAACGCGGAGACCGCAGGATGGAGATTGCTACGAGACTCAAGAGACCTAGTGCACCAGAGCAGCCGAATTGAGAGGACGATCTCGATGCTCGGGACACCCGGCTGCGCTCTCCGCGCCTTCCGCGCCTTGTATTTTGAACTTAGGCGGTTTTGAGAGGTACACTTAGAGTCGCCTGGCGGCTTAGGAGCTCGTTCCTCGCGCCTTGTTCAACCCGAACGTCGCGGAGCCTGAGCACTAAGCCGC
>JBILEW010000149.1:0-5935 GCA_044351885.1 Bdellovibrionota bacterium | reverse complement strand
TTCCCCTGCTCATCTTCATCCTCCTGTCTCACAAACACGAGGATAGTAGGTTATTTCACGCCGTCAAATGTTCGCTTTCCGGTGAAGCACTACAATCCTCACAAGTGTCGGGTAAACCTTTAAAGCCCTGAGTTTTCGCCGGAGCTGGGCGTCTGCGATGATTTACGTTGATACATGCCATGATGGCTCCTAATTAGAGGAAACTATAACCACACCTAAATGCTCCAGAGCGCTTAGCGTAGATTTTAAAATGCTTTCCTCTAGCACTAAAAAGATTCCCCACCAACTGCCCTTAAAAGCGATACAGAGTTGATGGTAATCACCTAGTGAGAGGTTGGGAAGGTGCGGCCTCGTCCAAACTTCTTGGATTTCAGAATACTTCTTGGAGGATTTTAGGATTACTCGATACTCGAAATGGTGAGGAAAAAGCACAAGGCTTGGAAACACATTGTTGTATGCCAGCTGGTAATAAGAGAGTAGTCCCCGTCTTGCTAAGCGAGGTCCAGAGCCCGCTGCAATTACCGGGACGCGATGGCCTGTTTTGGGTAAAGGAATCTGACTCGTCATTCAAGAATCTTATGCGAAATACAAAAAACAATGGCGCAGGACCAAATCGCCAGCGGACAGTGGTCCGCCGGGCTAGTTTGTTGTACCGCGCACATAGGCAGACGCTGTCTACCTAGCGTATTGCGATTAAATAATTTCGAATTCTTCCAACAGATTACTCCTCATCGTCTCAAAGTTACCGAAAACTACCATTCTAGTGATTTCAAGGCCGCTACTTGTTTCGAAGAGGTAACAAATCTGATTTTCTTGAGGCACAAACATATGTCTCAAGAAGGTCAAAACAAGTTCTCCAGATTGCTTGCCAGCCCATGTGTCTGGATCTTTAGGCTCCCAACCGGGCCTGAATCGCACCTTGGTTCCAGGCTTAAGTATTTCCATTCCTACTATCCACGATGCGGTACAACGGCTAAAATCAGGCGCGCGCTAGCGTCGGCTGGATTTGATTGTTGTCCCTCAACGCAACATCTATTTAATAGTTAATAGAGCCAATCCTAACAATACGGAGAAAATACCGGCTGCTTGATATCTGCTGATATCCTCTTTGAAATAAACAACTCCTATCATTAAAAGTAGGATTCCCGTAAAGGACATTATCATAACTCTAGAGAAAGAAAGAGGCGCTTGAGACTTGTAAAGCATTAGGTAGCCAAACTCGATTGCCCACGCGAATACGCCAAGAAGCATGAGTCGACAACTACTACTAAAGGAAATTTCCCTAAGCGAAGCAATGGACGGAGATTGTAAAAATAAGACGGTAGCGCTGAGCAAAAAACATATCAGCCCGACCACCGCTGCTCCAAGAAATACAGGAATCTGAGCCGCAACTGACTTGCTCGTTGTTTGGTAAGCAACTCCAGCTACAGTAAGAAATACTCCCCACAAAATCCAAGGTGGCATCAAAACTTCCTTTCTACCTAAAAATTCTCAAGGGACAACGTTTGGATGAGCAGTTTACGCCTATAACGATACTAAGCAAAAAGAAAAATTCAAAGAGCGTAAATCTGCTCGATCCACTTGCTAGGCAGCGTATTGATACGAGACTACAAAAGCATCACGGCAAGTGCCGGTTGCTGACCCTCTTCGATATAGCTCTGGTTGACAGTTGCTGAACAATCGAGCAACGCAGCATAACCTTCTGGATGGTTGGTTCGAAATTGCTCTGCGTGCTCGACTTGAAACAATATGAATTCGTCTGGGGTTATATTGACTGAGGACATTCCATCCTGGTCGCGACGGTAACTCAGGCAATCAATCCAAGCATTCATGTTGCGTCCGTAAAAGTTCGGAAAACCCAGCTGCCTTGCGAAAACTTCATGGAAGCTACTCCAATCGGTAATCTTTGAACCATCGATCCGTACAATCTGTGCTTTCATGAGTAGCTGTCTAACGTTTCGAGCAGCGGACGCCTGGAGCGTCAGCGCAAGGCGATCCCGCTGCCTTGGATGGTTATACCATGCATTCAAAACTTCAACGGATTAAAATCCGTCTCTGTATCAAATACATCAACCTTCTCACGATCCTTCAACCACTCGGCAGTCCGAATAGTTACAGGGAGCATCACGACTTCCACTAGGATTTTGGCGACACTAGCTAGCGCGATGCTCTGCACTAAAAACGAGCTAGACAGCAGTCCCCACAATCCAAACGTGTAAAAGAAGGCTGTGTTTACTACTTGCCCAACGACAGTTGAGACCACGAAGCGGAGCCCTTGCGCTCGCCCCTGCGTCCAAACCTTCATACGGGCCAAGACGTAGTTGTTACTTATATCGCCGAGGAAAACTGCGACAGTGCCAAACAGCACAAGTTGCGGAGCGGTGGAGAGGACATCCTGATAGGCTTCGTTATGCGTGAAAGACGCGGCGGGCGGATACCAAGAAACAAAAGCGAAAATAACGGTGGTAGCGATTTGCGCGATTACTCCATACCACACAACCCTCCGTGCAGCAGCATATCCGTACACCTCTGTCAGAAGGTCTGCTACGATGTAAATAAAAGGAAAGTAGAATATAGAAACGGATAGCGGAGTTCCAAATACATCAATCATCTTTCCAGATGTGGGAATACACACCAACGCGAAGAAGATATGAAGAAGAAGCAGATCGTTGTAGTGCTTGAATCGGCCAAAGTCGCTCATGGTTTCTTTTGGTATAACGCTACGCTCTGCGGCGCGCCTTGCGCGTCCGAAGCAGTGTCTTGTTATGCGCAGCAGCCTTGATAAGGGACCGAAGCGCGTCGTTTACAGATTCGGAATCTTTGAATACTGCCGCAATCTCAGGATCAAGAATCACAACATTAGAGCCGGCCTGATAGCGCTTGAAATATTTGCCCCGCACTCCCTTTGAGAAATCATATTCCTGCTTCATGTTATTGGCCCTCGTATTGCCTACGCTCTGCTCGGCTAGCTGGTCGAGCACTTATAATTCTTATTCTATCATTTCTATCGGTGTGTACTACCACTATCACAACTCGCCCTGTGGCAGAGCGACCGATAGTGACCAGCCTCTTCTCTCCACTAACCACCGAGGATTGAATAGTAATTGCCCTGCGGTCTCCAAAGATGGTGGTTGCCTCTTCAAATGAGATGCCATGCTTTTTGAGGTTTGACCGGGCTTTAGAAGCGTCCCATTCGAACAGTAGACTCATAGGAAGGTTTTATCACGGGTACAGGGGGGTCACACGGGATAATATTACGAACGACGGCTCCTCCAGTGAGGGCGCCCTTCCGTCACCCCGTACTATAGCTCTCGATTGCGACATAGATGGTTGTACCACATCGAAATGACAGACCGTCATTTCATCTTTACCTCGGAAATCGGGGTACCAGGGGGCAGGTCCCTAACTTGCTGGTGAATCTGCCCAAGGATTGAGAAGTGGACAGACAGGTCAGTTGGTTCGAAATTAGCTGGCTCATATTCGCCTCCAAGGACCGGAGGTTTCTTGAAGCTAAAGCACTGATGATCCTTTCGCTCTAGTCCGGTTATAAGGATGTCTCCGACGAGTTGCGGAACGAACCACTCGTCGACCTTTTCACGTGATGAAAGGAATGATTGGAACTCAGCTGTGGAATCGGCGATCCTTGTGTAACTTCCATCGCCAACGTTTAGCCACCATATCCCGGTTGTATCAAGCAAGAACGCATCGCCAAGCGATGAGGCCAGTATGAGTTTGGCCTCCGCGCCCAACAGCCATCGCCAGTCCGCAAGAAGATCCCCTTGTCCCACTTTAACCGTAACGAATAAATCTTCGCGTGTGATTCTCACTCTTTACTCTGAAGCAGCATAACATTTCAGTGAGCGGGCGCATCAGCGGTCCGCTCGAGCAACTTGTTATACGCCTCTGCGGCCCAAGACAAAATCCGCTCGCTATGAACTAGAAATATAACGAGAAAACTCTTGAAGGCACCAGTTGTAGGTATCTGGATCACTCGATTGGCAGCCGGAAAATCGAAAGGCGTAATAAACACTGTAGAGTCGCCTGAGACGCGAGAACTCCTCCCCGAATCGCCCCTGAAGCAGCTGGTTTATGAGCTCGCGCCCCTCCTCCTCGCGGGCAAAGATCGCAAGACCAACTTTATCCATCATGGGATCCCCAGCAAGAGTGAGGTCGCTAAAATCAATTATCCCGGTAATCCTACCCTCTCGAGACGCCATGATATTCGGGAAGAATAGGTCGCCATGCACTAATACTGGTTTCGTCGGGGCTGCCAATAAGGCAACCTCTTCGAGGAACAAATCAACAGCGTTGTCGATTTCAGAAAAATCCGCTCGTAGGGCATCCGCATTCACTTTGAGTGCTTGCAGGCATTTTTGGCGCAAGAATCCGCCCCAGGAAGCGTCGGTTACGTTGTTGTCACCAAGTAGCCTCTCGCCGAATGGGCCGGGTAGTTCAATGTGATGTAAGACGTCCAGAAAATCCAAAATTTCTCTAATACATCGCTCCTTCTTGGCTTCGCTAAGAGTGGGGTATACGTCGCGCAACGCAGCTCCGGGAACCAACCGCTCGATTGTGTACAACTGACCCCTCATCTCTCCCGACTCAAATATCCTGGGAATCTGAAAAGGGAGATCCGAGCATGCCAGAGTATCGAGAAAGTCCTTGAGGGGCTTGATCTCGGGTCCACTAAAAAGGCCGATCTTAATAATTCGGTTTTCATCGACCTGATAAACGGTCGAGTTGATCCCCACCCCAAGCTTTGTTGCCGTTCGAAAGCCAAGGCTATCAAGAATTGCGCTGTGGTCTGTTGGCTGCATCGATTTAGTATGAGATTGCGTACAACGTTTTTGCAACCTCACCGAGCGTAGCGAAGGTTGAGGTTCGCAAGTTTGTTATCAGCTGGCCTCGCTCGGTGCCAAAGGGGGGCCAGATTTTAGAGTCACGCGGATCCCCTGGTTAGGCCCTTCGCCAGGAGTTTCGCGGTAATCTTCTACATGATAGCGACCGTCCGCAGCGTATTGAGCTTTGACACGGTCAATGGCAGGGCTAACGTTTGGAGATACTAATATCATCGTGTGAGCCCAAGATCCTGCCATAGGTTGCGCTGCGATCTTCGCAGCGAGGGCAGCATCAAATTCACCGGCAAAACGGCTCATTTCAGTGGCCGCTTCCGCTTCTATTGCCGCAATATTTACTCCGACTGACGCTCGAAGCCTTTCCATCCCTGTAGAACTGCCAGACATACTTCCTCCACACCTTCTAGCTGATAACGTTCAGCTCAGCGGCGCCCTATCAAGGGCGTCCCTCTGCAGCCGCTTGTTATCCGCCTTCCGATCAGCCTTCCTTAGGTTCCGACGTTCCGAACTCTAGGACTGTCTTCAAATGGGTGAACAGCGCATTCGCTACGCTTTCGGCACGAAGACGACCGGGTTCGGAGCCAAGATCTACCGGTTTAAGCGGCACACCGAGTTTCGCCTCCTGGATTTCGCCGTCAGGGGTCAGTGTAAGCTCCATCGCTGACAATCCGTGCTGGACGAGCATTTTCCCAATGAGCTTAGTTGGTGCGTCAGAAGTATCATGGCCAGTAGCAGCAATCCTGGCGTGATTACCATTAAGTATCACGGACACCTCTGCGCCATCTGCCGGGCACGTTCTCCGAATCAGGCCGAGGCGCTCAGCCGCATCGGGGATAGCCACTGCGGGAAGGGGCGCTCGCGTGAGAACAAATCGGTCGTGTTGCGTCCACATTGGGGGTCTCCTCCTGCTTTAATCTCTCTTGAGAATCAGACTTATGATAACTGAGACTCCACGTTAAGCAAATTCAGGCCGGATAACGTTTCGAGCAGCGGACACCTGGAGCGCCAGCAGAAGGTGGTCCGGCTGCCTTGATTTGTTATCTCACCCAACTCCGGCGGCACCTGGGAGAGATCCAAGT
>JBILEW010000019.1:0-50524 GCA_044351885.1 Bdellovibrionota bacterium | reverse complement strand
CTCGTGACTTGAGTCGCCCGCAGAAGTGCGCGTTCGACTGATGGAACCCCGTGAGCGATGATCTCTCCTCCCACAAGAAACATGGCAGCAGTACCGAGAATGGAGAGGAGTTTCATGAGCTTCGGCGCACCGATGATGATTCCCCTCCCAAAGGAACGACCGAGGCGAGTTGTCACGGAGTCTCCCTCCATGCGTTGCAGGAGCAGACCAAAGTCGTCGGCCTTAACTATAAGTGCAACAGTGCCGTACACCAGGATTGTCATTCCCAAGCCGATGGTGGACAGCGTAAGTGCCTGAACGGATAGTGTCGCGCCTGCGGCTGCGCCAAGAGCGATGACCAAAATCTCAGCGCTCAAAATGAAGTCTGTAACAACAGCGCCCTTGATGCGCTCTCGCTCCACCTGAGCTGCATCCTTGTCCGACGATGTTTCGTCGAGACGTGCAGCCTTCTTGGGATGAAAGAGCTTGTGTAAGACCTTCTCCGTCCCTTCGAAGCAAAGGAAGGCTCCTCCTATCATAAGGAGTGGTTTGACCAGCGCTGGGACGAACGCCGTGATCAGCAGCGCTAAGGGAATAAGGATGAGTTTGTTGACTAGTGAACCCTTGGCAACAGCTGCGACGACGGGGAGTTCGCGAGCCGCGCTGGTGCCCGTGAGTTGATTGGCATTGAGGGCAAGATCGTCCCCGATAACCGCAGCCGTTTTCTTCGAAGCCACCTTTGTCATCGTGGCAACATCGTCGAGTAAAGATGCGATATCGTCGAGTAATGCGAGTAAGCCGGCAGTAGCCATGTGTGACTCCGAGTGCAAACCGAGTAATCTATTTACTGTACGTTGTCGTTTCGGCCTCTGTCACTCTATATTCAGTTCAATATGAGAGAGGGTGAAGCTTCGAGGATGGGGATGCAGCGTCTGTGGTTACTTACGGTATTTTTGCTCCTGATACCAACACTCACCATCGACGCGCAGCAATGTGAAAAATCCGCACAGGGGACTGGTATGAGCAATGAAGCTGATTTGTCAGGTGTCAAAAATGTTATAGGAACTCCTTTGGTGCAGTGTGGTTGCGCCCCCATGACTGGATTTCATCGAGATGGCTACTGCCGCACTGAGACACGCGATGTCGGTCGCCACACGGTGTGTGCGATAGTTACAGATGAATTTCTCGAGTTCACACGTCAACGAGGAAACGACTTGTCGACGCCGGCGCCTCAATTCCGTTTTCCTGGATTGAAAGCCGGAGACCGATGGTGTCTGTGCGTGTCGCGCTGGAAGGAGGCGTACGATGCTGGCGTTGCGCCTCCAGTGATACTCGAAGCCACGCATGAGCAAGCGCTTCAGACAGTGACGCTCGAGGAGTTGCGATCAAAGGTGTTGCAGTAGAGGGTTTGCCTAGCTCCCTAGCTTTGCGTGTCGGTAAAAAACGCCGTGATTGTATGGATCATCTCTCGCCACTGATCCCTTCCCAACGAGCGCTCGTCGATCACTAGGTGCTCGTAGAGATCAGGCCCATTCGGTTTAGGGCGTAGCTCCTCGACTCTCCAGGTATCGAGGTGGTTCTCTTTTACCCACGATTCCAAACCGGAGAAGGAGATCAGTTCGTCGTCTTTGCTCATGAGGGCGAGGGTCGGAATAGAGCGGAGTCTGTCGGATTGAATCAGTGTTTTCGTTTCCTCGTACACGTCGATCAGATTCTCGTACCAAAAGAGCGGAGTGAGCCTAAATCGCCTGTAATCAGAGGGTGCTCGGTTTGGGACTCGAAAACTTAGCGGCCCAAACCATCTGAGCATGTAAGCAGAGCGCGGCAGGAATCGGAGGGAGAGAGCAGGGGCTAAAAATACCATTCGACGGGGACTAGGTTCGAGGTTGGGATTCGAATCGATAAAGTGAGTAGCTATCAAGGCGCCAGCGGAAAAAGCGACGATATAAATCGGCATCTTCGGGTCAGTAGCGTGCGCTGTTCGATACCCCTCGGCAAAATCCTCCATCCACTGAGAGGCAGGAAAGGTCTCTTCGTGTACGGTATGGTGCCCAGTGAGTGAGATTCGATAGGTATCAAACCCCGCGGTATTTAGGGTTGTGCAGAGCAGATCCATGGCGCTCGGCCGGAGATTTAAACCGTGAGCAACCAGTACTACTCCACGTGGCGGAGAGACGGAGCTGTGTTGCCAGCGCGGGGCTTCCTGATCTGGATCCAGTAATTCGATCGAGCGGACACAACAGGCGGAGAGCTGCAGGCAGAGCGATACGAGTAGCAACCGTAACCAAGCCTTCATTATGCGAGGTCTCGATACACGGCCTCCGCCACTTTCTCAGAGTCGACCGAGTACGTTCCACGCGCGACCTTCTGCTTCAATTCCTTCAAGCGCGCTTCTCGGGCCTCGCCTGTTTCCGTGGGGGGTTGCGGAGCACGATTGAATTTCGGAGACAACACCACGGCCTCACTCTGAGTGACCGGGGGCGTCGACTCTGTACTCTGAGCTTGTCTTGTTTGAGAACGGCTGCTGACCGAATCGATATTGGCGGCAAATAGGCTGCCGATCCGTGTTATCCTCATAGTCTTCGTCCATGACGGGAGGCCGCCTACACGACGGGTGTGCCTCTCAGTTCACTCCTTGGTCGCCCTCCATGGCCGACATTGACGAAACTAAGGAATCCTTTCCTCTCACGCTGTTCGTCGGAGGGGCTTCTGAAAAACTTTAGATCTTTTCGCTATTTTTTTTCAGCTCTCCATTTTGTGCGATCATTGGGTCAAATCAATCGTACGATGAGACCGGACATGCATGAGTATGTTTGGTATCAACCTCTAATTCCCTTGTCGTTTTAGGGGGATACGGCGTACGCTGCATATATGAAGGTGACAGTAGTTAGCGTTGGACGGGTTCGGCAGGGCTTTATCAGAGAAGGTGAGGGTGAATATCTTCAGCGACTGAAAGGGAGCTTTCCAGTCGAAGTGTGTGAGCTCGGGCTCGAGGCGCCTGAATCTATGAGCGCAGAGGAAGTTCGAGAGCGCGAGGCTGTAGACACCCTCAAGCGAGTGCAAGGGTACGACTACCTCGTTGTTCTCGATGAGCGCGGAAAGAGTATCTCGTCACAGGAGTTCTCCAAGCTTATCGGGGCGCGCATGAATGCAGGGACTCGCTCGCTTTGCTTCGTAATAGGCGGAGCCTTCGGATTCTCGGAAAAGGTTAGACAGGAAGCCGACTACATTCTATCGTTGTCGGCGCTGACCTTGCCGCACCAGCTTACCAGGTTGGTGCTGCTCGAACAGATTTACCGAGCTCACACTATTTTGCGGGGCATCCGATACCATAAGTAGGACTATGGGTAAGATCAAGAAATTCGCAGATCTCAATATTCGGAAGATTACCGGTGGCAAGGATCCGGTACGAGTAGTCGAGGAATTCATCACTCGGCGAGGCTTCAATCCAGACGAATGCCAGAAGGAGAAGACCGGTGACCACGTTCGGTGGATGATCCATCTACGAGACAACGAGGAGCTCGAGATCCTCATAGAGGGGATTAAAAAGTCGGCAGAAACCACGATCTACATGGGTGTGAACATCATCACCGTTCCGATTCGAGGAGCTTCGGATGTGCTGGCAGCAGCTCTTGAGATAGCGGATGGGCTCGTAGGGATCAAAGTGAGCTTGGTTGGGCACTATCTCGTGCTGAGCTCGAGCTTGGGTGCTTCGGGGGCTACTGTGGACGAGCTCGATTACCATTTTCGTCTGATTGAAGCCCAGGAGACCTGGTTTCGTGATGCGCTCGCGGGTGAACTTCAATGGGAGCAGTTTCCGCTCGAATAGCTAAAAGCTAATCTCGAACCTCTTCCTTCGAATCACTGAAGTCAGAGAGTCTATCTCCCTTGAAAGCTGCAATCGACACGTAGAGCGGTTTTACCGGCGACACGTTTCTGATGACGTAACGGAATACCTTGCCAAATTCCGGGTCCTCTTCCTCTTTTAGGTCTGTTGCTGACAACCTCACCTCTTTGTCCAGACGTTTGGGGTCCTCGCCGTATCGGATCACGAAGCCGTCGACCGCTTCGCTTGGGCTCTCCCAGGTTACTTCGGATCCTTCGACCATCTTTCTGGTCGGGCTGCTCGGGGTCGCAAGGGGAGGCTCCACCACCTGTGACGCGCTCCCTGGCTTTGTAGTCAGTGAGCTCTCTTGGGTATCGTTGCTCCCGAGAAGGGCGCAGGCGTTCAAGGTAAGGGCTAAAAAGAGAGAGAGGGGGAGCTTTCGCATGGTGGCCTCAAGCAGTCGTTTCTTGGCGTAGTCTACGACCTCAGGGGTGGAGGCTCAAGTGGTGGCTTCAGCGACCAACTAAACCAGAAAGACGCTGAGGCGAGCGAACGCTGGAAGATTTATCTGTGAGGAGAGGGGAAGGGGAAGTCCGAGCAGATGGTATCTCGGTCAGAAGAAGGGACGCTCGGAGGGCTCAGAGAGCCCTCCGAGTAATATCTTTACCGATTAGCCAGCTGTAGCGGCACACTCCGTATCGACCAATCCACCGCCTGCGCTATCCCATCGACACACCCGAGTGCTTGCTTGGGAATGAACTGCAGAAGCACTAAAGCTGCTACCGTTGCCAGTCAGAGTGAAGGTCATTCCCCTGGTTCCGACACGGAAGCCTGGGAGGCCTGGGCATGGAGCATCCGTAGTACCTGGAGCTACGCAGGACGCTATATCGGTGTAAGCCCCGTTCTCGGCATAGTCGGCCTCAGCCGCAGCTGCCAGGTTTCGAAGGTCGCTCTTTGCGTTTGCGACGTAAGCACCCTCTTTGTAGCTGGAGTAACGCGGAATCGCGATCGCAGCCAATATTCCGATGATCGCGACGACCACCAGCAACTCAATCAAAGTAAAACCTTTCTCGTTTTTCATCACCTGAATCTCCCGACGTACTACTGTGGTCAAATGACGTTGGGCCTGGACATCTGCCGTACCGCGGTATCAACCTAATGCGATAAAGCTGGCTGTCTAATGCCCCACACCGTGCTTCCTTAATTGCAAGTCGGATGCCAGAGCTATTTAATTGAGCGCTTTTCGATTCCCTGCGTGAATTTAATACCTTACCGAAGTGGTGACTGAGGGTAGTCGAGGGGCAGGTGCGCAAAAAGGTTCGGAGTGGGAGTTGTTGTTCCCATCTACGGCTCAAGCTCCTACTACGTTGCCCATCTCGAAGATCGGAAGGTACATCGCTACGACCAATACCCCAACGATTAATCCCAAGACGACGATCATGATCGGCTCGATCGACTGTTTGAGGGCTGCTACGGCGGTATCGACCTCTTGCTCGTAAAATTCGGCGATTTTGTTGAGCATGGAATCGAGGGCACCTGTGGATTCGCCGACGCTAATCATCTGTACCACCATAGGCGGGAATATCCTTGAATTTTGCAATGGATCCGCCATTGCCTGGCCCTCCGAGATCGCGAGCCGCACGCGCTGCACTTCGTGCTCGACTACCTTGTTTCCGGCCGTGCGACAGCAGATGTTCAGGGCCTCCAAGATCGGAACTCCGGAGCTCAACATCGTTCCGAGAGTTCGACTGAAGCGAGCGATGGAGACCTTCTTTATAAGAGTGCCGAAAATGGGAAGCTTCAAGGCGATCGGATGAATAATCTCCTGTCCAATACGGGTCTTGAGGCCTCGAAAAAAGAGAGTGAGCGCTCCCGCGAGAGCGGCAAAAATCACCAGCCACCACTGAACCATGAAATCGGAGATGCTCATGACCACTTGGGTCAGCCCGGGAAGCTCCAGGCCTGATCCGCTGTAGAGATCCCTAAAGGTGGGGATCACGAACACCAAGAGAATTGCAGTAACTATCGTAGCAACTGTGACTACTATCGAAGGATAGATCATTGCAGTTTTTATCTCTCGGCGCAGTTTTTGGGACTTTTCCATATAAACCGAGAGTCGTTCGAGGATTGAATCGAGAATACCCCCGCTTTCACCAGCAGCTATCATGTTGACGTACAGGTCGTCGAAGGCCTTGGGATACTTCCGCATTCCTTGGCTGAGCGTACCTCCCGTTTCGACGGTCTCTTTTACCCCGCTCACCATCTTCTTGAAGCTCTTGTTTTCGTGCTGTTTCGAGAGCACATCGAGCGCCTGAACGATAGGGAGCCCCGAATCAATCATAGTGGCGAACTGACGGGTGAATAGCACAACGTCCTTGCCCGTTACCCGCGGTCCGAGGCCAGGGATCTTTATCTCACGCCGCAGACCGACGCTTTTTTCGCGTATCTTGTCGGGGCTAGGCGTGATTCGCCTTCCTTTCAGTATGTTGAATACTGTCTGAATATCTCGGGCATCTACCTCACCCGTAATCCGGTGACCGGTGATGTCCCGTCCTTCGTAGAGAAATACAGGCATGGGGCTCCATCGTGCTGACTGGTGTCGCAAATGTGTAAGGTCGACCTCTGTCAGCAGAGTCTTTACGATTCATGTCGTAAAAGTTGCGTGCTCAAAAGGGTAAGATAATATCGGAAAAAGATGCAGAGTGTTGCTTTACTCGAATCACTCGTGGAGAGGGAGGATGTGGGCCGCAATCTCGAGTGCACCATCCTGATGTACGGGTTGCTCAATCCGGAGGTTGGCGAGGTTGCCTCGGCCGGCTGCGATGTTTTTGAAGGTGGCCAGTACCTGAGGAGAGGGCGAAACGAAATCCAAGTGTATGGTTTGTTCGCTAGAGAGGCTTCTCCACAAAGGCTTTCCCGCCAAAGTTTCCAGAAAATGCATCTTGCCGTCGAGGATTCTCGATACCTCCTCGACAGAAGCTCCCGCTACGTCGGTGGTGAGGCGCGTGATGAAGGGCGAAAGAGGAAGCGAGGCGAGCTCTCGCATCTCTGTTCGGAGCGCCCTCTGATGCCACGGCACAGCATCGCGAGAGTTTGGCGTTAAGATCTCGATCTCCTGGATAGATGGATGGGCAAGGTATTCTCGCCAGAATTCAAGCGCCTGCTGGTCCGATATGCATATGCAGTGGATGCAGCCCTCCTGCAAGGTCATAGCGACAGGGAGAACCTCCGGTGTTGCACCCCATACCGACTCTCGAAACCGATTGATATTCGAGATTGATGGGTTCTTCAGGGCGCTCAGCCACGCGCTGTTACCTGACCTCGATAAATCGTCACTGAGCTCAGCAGGAATAACCGATGTCCCGGAGCGGATGAAGTTTCTGACTAATTTTAGCCGGTCGAGAACTTCGACGCTTGGTTTGATTTGGTGAAGCGTCTCGACTTGCGAGAACCATCCCCAAAAAGCATCGGCAGTTGCCTCCGGGATGCGCCACGATTCGTCTTCTCCGCGCAGCGAAGCTACGACATTATGCTCAAGCAGGTTGGACATATTCTCGAAAAAACCCTCTGGGACGGGATACTCGTCTCCCTTGAGCAGCTCCTTCCAGGTTTCCTCGATAATTGCCGTGCGAGCACGGGCCTGGATGGTACCCCAATGCTTGCACAGCGCGCGCATCTGATCGTCTTCCGGTAGTCCGCACTTCTCATAGGCGCCTCGGACCTTGAGAAAAAGGAGATCGCCGATAGTTTCGTCGAACTTTTTCGAGCCTAAATATATTCCTGCTCCCATATGCTGTTCGGAATTGCGAAGCGCGTCCATTCTGAGAAGAATTGCGCGGGCCACACGATTGTCGGTAAGGAGCTCATCGAATAAAGGCGCCGACGTTTCGTTGCATGCTCGCCGAGCAGCACTCCACACCGCGACAAGCGCGCTTTCGGTACGGAAGGCCTCTTCGCACAATTTGAGATAGGCCGGGTCGGTCAGAGGAACAACTACCGGCGCTGGAAAGGTCGTTCGTTGGGAGTCGGGAAAGTAGGTCGCTCCAAAATGCGAAGCCTTTTCACCATCGGGAAGTGGGGAGCAGATCCTGTCGCGGTGAAAATCGGTGAACGCTGCAGTGGTGCGTAAGGAGTTCGCGAGTGGCTCGGACTGGTCTCTTTGTGGCATGACGGATTTGGTCACCTGTACATGTGATAGCTCGGGCGATGATAAGCCTGGAGGCATCACAATGAAAGAGTGACCGGCGAGTGTAGATGTGGTCGGCGTACGGGTTCTTTTTAGTCTGCTTTGGTAGTCCTGAGGATCTCTTCTAGGGTCGTTACCCCTTCTTTGAGGCGGGCAAGTCCTGATTTTCTGAGCGTTGTCATTCCTAGTCTGATAGCCGCACGTTTTATATCCAGGGCAGTGGCTCCCGTCAGAATGAGCTGCCTCAATTCCTCGCATATGGGCATTACTTCGTACAGGGCGATACGACCGCGGTAGCCGGTGTCGGCACATCGCTGACAACCTACACTCCTTTTTATCGTGAGGGATTCGGCCTCGTCCGGTGCTACACCGACCGCGGCCAGGGCTTCTTTAGAAGGCTTGAAAGCCTCACAACAGTGCATGCAGACGCGCCGAGCTAGTCGTTGTGCTACTACGAGGTTCACAGAGGATGAAACCAGAAAGGGTTCGATGCCCATGTTGAGAAGTCGATTGATGCTCGATGGAGCGTCGTTTGTGTGAAGGGTGGAGAGCACGAGGTGGCCCGTCATCGACGCTTTGATAGCGATCTCTGCGGTTTCCTGATCCCGGATTTCGCCCACCATGATCACATCGGGGTCTTGCCGTAGAAAAGCCCGTAGGGCTGCTGCGAAATTGAAGCCGATCTCTTCGTGGATCTGGGATTGGTTAATTCCGGCTAGGTTGATTTCAACTGGGTCTTCGACAGTGCAAATATTGGTTGCGATTTTGTTTAGCTCGGTCAAGGCTGAGTATAAGGTGGTGCTCTTTCCCGATCCGGTAGGCCCGGTCACCAGAATCATGCCGTGAGGTTCCGATATCGCCTCTTTGAAGTGCGACAACTGCTGCGGATCGAAACCTAACGTGGTCATATCGAGCTGTACGTTGCTGGTGTCGAGAAGCCTCAAAACGACCTTTTCTCCAAAAATGGTCGGTATCACGTTGACTCGGAAATCTACCGTTTTTTCGTTGTCGAGCTTGAGCTTTATGCGACCATCCTGCGGTAGGCGCCGTTCCGCGATGTCGAGATTCGCCATGATTTTTAGACGCGAAATTAGGGCATTCCTCAGTTTCGTAGGGGGTTTCATGATTTCGTATAGAACCCCGTCTATGCGAAAACGAACCCTGCACGACATCTCGTAGGGTTCGAGATGAATGTCCGACGCGTTCTTTCGTATGGCATCTGACAGGATCGCGTTGACGAGTCGGACAACAGGAGCATCCTCAGTAGCTTTCTCGAGAGCCAGAAGGTCGACCTCGTCTCTCGTTGAAATGACTTCGAGTGTCTCGTTCGAGCGAGCTTCGTCAAGGATCTGTTCGTAGGCGGGCTTGTTCTCGTAGTAGAGCTCGTGAAAATGTCGAATTTCGGACATCCGAGCTACACATAGCTGAATGTCTAGTCCGGTTATGAACTTTACGTCGTTGAGCGCGGCCATGTTGGATGGATCAGTCACGCACACCGTCAGTGTGTGGTCCTTGCGAACGAGTGGAATCAACCCATGCTTCGTCGCAACGTTTGCAGGGATGAGTTGTAGAAGAGAGTGGTCGATTGAAACCTCATTCAACTCCACCATTGGCAACCCGTAGTAGTCGGCGATGCTGTGGATGAGGTCTGTTTCGGAAACGAAGCCGAGCTTTACTAGGTGGGCCGCAAAACTTCCCCCTGCCTTTTTCTGCAGCTCAATAGCTTCTGCCAACTGGTTCGGGGTTATCTTGCCGCTCGTTACGAGCACCTCCCCTATTCGCGAACTTGTCATCTCGACCTACTTAGCTGAAATGCTTCCCACATTGGAG
This sequence comes from Bdellovibrionota bacterium, assembly GCA_044351885.1. Lineage (GTDB taxonomy): Bacteria > Bdellovibrionota_C > UBA2361 > UBA2361 > OMII01 > OMII01. The sequence continues at coordinate 40,703 of JBILEW010000019.1, read as the reverse complement.
GTCGGCAGAACGGCGAAAGCTCTGTAACGCTGGAGGCGGTTTTGAGGATAACCAAGGCTCTGTTCCCCCTCGATCTGTTTGGTGCGGCAGATAATAACCCTAACTACTTGAAAGTAAGAAGGATTTGCGCGCGTTGGTCGCGTCGTCGAGGTGTCCTCCCGAGCGATCTGCTGGGTGGATTCTTAAAGGTCTCTGGGTGTAGAATCGGGAGATGCCCTAACGCCGAGTGCGATTTAAAGTAGTGAAAAAACACAAGAAAAAAACATCTTCGAGAGGCTCAGACGCGCCAGATATCGAAGCGCCCCTTGTCGCTCTCGAAGGAGAGGTTGTACCTCCACCGGCAGTCGAGGGAATAGACCCAGATACTTCCGAGGTTATAGAGCCGGAGATAGTTGTCGATGGTCCGGAGTTCGATGAGCTCGAGCCCGACGATGTAATAGATGACACGCAGAGCGAAGATGCACGCGCAGCCGGATCGAAGGGTGCGGTCGTTCCTTACAATCCGCTGGATGCATACTTGGCGGAAATTCGGCGTTTCGCCCCCCTGTCGCGAGAAGAGGAGCATCAAGCGGCAGTCGAGTACCATAGGAACAAGAGTCCCGAGGCCGCATACAAGCTCGTGTCAGGCAATTTGTGGCTCGCGGTGAAGATTGCGCGTGATTACGAGCGGGTAGCTCGCAGCGTGCTCGATCTAATCCAGGAGGGCAACATCGGTTTGATGGAGGCCGTGCGGAACTTCGATCCGTATCGAGGTGTTCGCTTTCCTTCCTACGCGGTTTGGTGGATACGGGCTTACATCATCCGATACATCATCGCGAACTGGCGCCTCGTCAAGATCGGTACGACTCAAGCCCAGAGAAAGCTCTTTTTCAACCTCAAGAAAGAGAGCGACCGATTAGAGCGGGAGGGGATATTCCCATCTCCCAAGCTGCTGGCCGAAAGGCTCAACGTGCGCGAGGGCGACGTGATAGAGATGTCTCAGCGACTCGGTGGTTCAGACGTCAGTATCGATGCACCACTGCAAGAGGACAGCGATTCGAATCTTCTATCTGTGTTGCCGAGTGACCGCGAATCGGTGGAAGATGTGATGGCCAAGAAGGAGTTTCACAGGGTGCTGGAAACATCCGTCTCAGAGTTCGAGACCGCCCTTTCGCAGAAGGAGCAGATGATCTTCAGAGGCCGCATTCTCGACGAGGATAAAGTTACGCTGCAGGAGTTGTCGGATAAGCTCTCCCTCAGTAAAGAGCGAGTGCGCCAGATTGAAAATAAGCTCAGAGATAAACTACGAGCATTTGTTTCAAAGAAGCTCGGCTCAGAGCTCGAGAACTGGATTGATGTCAATAGTGAGGGGTAAGTGACGCAGCGAGAGCAAAGGAAAGATAAGGACCCTCATATTCGCACACCCGATCTCCTTCAGAAGAGCAGACTGAATATTCTGGTGTTGGTTGCTCTGATCGTAATTTGCATGACACTACTGGTCGGTTTCTATTTTGGAATAGAGATCGAAAAGCCGATTCTCGAAGTTCAGGGGGTTCCTGCTTTCGTGGGAAATGAGCGGTCGACCGTCAATTTTCGCGCACTGGATACCGGCTCGGGGGTCGACTCGATTAAGGTAGAGATCGAACAGGCGGGGGTAACGCTCCCCATCGGGCGTTTCGAGCCTCAGGGGATCGTCCATGATTTCCCAGGGACGTTCTTGCTTTCGAAATCAATCGCGGGTTTGCGCGAGGGGCAGGCTATGCTGCGTGTCGAAGCGAAGGATCGTTCGCTGTGGGGATCGGGGGCTAGTGTTGTTTTTCCCGTCATCGTTGATTCATTCGAACCCTCGCTGCAGCTGCTCTCGGCGCCTCGCAAGATGGAGTCAGGGGGGGCGGGTTTGTTCGTGTACAAGGCAGGCGATGCGAATTTGACCAGTAGTGGGCTTGCTCTGGGGAAGTCCGAGGAGCTTGTCGGCCGGCCAGCTGTGCTCATGGACCCAGACCTCTTACAATCGGATCTTTTTGCGTTGATCGCTAATGCTCCCACAGATGGCCGAGTAGATTGGACTGTCTTCGCCTCGGATGTGGCGGGTCACAATGTGAGCATCCCAGTTTCTGTAGAGTTACAAAGTGTGCCCGCTAGCGAAAAGACGGTTTCAGAATATGTATCCGAAGGGGCGCTCATTCGACTGTTGGCGAATCTCTCGCAAGAAGCTGCCAGCAACATCGGGGAAGCGGAGCGACGGAAGATCGAGAGCTTCAGACAGGAATTAGAAGCGACCAGAAGAAAGGGTGCGATAGATTTCATGCTGTACCTGGTCACTACTATCAGAGCGAAGGAGCTGGATGCGATACGAGCGCGTCTCATTGCAGAACTCCCGACCCCAAGGCGTTGGCAAGGGGAGATGTTCATCGGCCCCTTTTCACCTCGTTTGAGCTTTGGTGACAAGGTCGTCGTGGGTGATGAGCAGGGTGAGTTCGCTTCGTGGATATCTCCAGGGGAGGTTCTAGAGCCGATAGGCGATGCCAGGGCCGTTGTTGCTCCCTATGCCGGCATCGTGAGGATGGCGGGCCGACTAGGTACTCTTGGTGAAATAGTTGTTGTTGACCATGGGGCTGGACTCGCCTCTGTTTTCTATTCCCTGGAGCAGCGACATGTTTTCGAAGGCACGGTTGTAGCACAAGGGCAGGTGCTCGCCGATGTCGGCGCATCGGGGCTACACTTTAGTCGGGCCGCTCGATTGTTGTTTTTGGTCAACGGGAGGCCGGTCAATCCCGCATTCTGGCGGCACCCGAGCGGATTTCCAGCGACAGTCGAGGGGGCGTTGAATGGCATTAAAAGCGCGCTTGGGATAGAGTCTTCTTCGGCTGGGTAAGAGCCGTAGAGACATACAGTATGGGCCGAATCTTCGTCAGTTTGGTAGTTTTGTTCGTAATCATCGGGGGAGTGCTGGTCTTTCAGGCTACGCGCGGCACGAGTTCCTTGGTGCTCAAACCCTCTGAGTTGATGGAGCGGGCAGGACAAGGCGATCTGCTTCGAATTCGCGTTGGAGGCCGTGTCGTAGAGCCGATAGAGTACCAAACAGAGCCGCGCATGCTGCTGCGCTTCGGGGTCGAGGACGCCGGTGAGGAAAAGGGGGTTGTAGCCTCGGTAGTGTTCGAGAATTTGAAACCCGATATGTTTGCAGCCGGTCGGGATGTGCTGATAGATGGGGATTACGTGGGTGGTGTTATCAGAGCAGCTAAGCTGCAGACGCAATGTCCTTCCAAGTACGAGCCCGCATTGCCTGGAGCTCATCCGGGAGGGATGAGTGGAGCTTCGGGTGCGGCTATGCAGGCAGGGTCTTAGCTTTCGACGTCCAGGGGTGAGCATGAGGCCTGTGCGCGGAAAAAATCTCTTCGTGTTGTCGATTTACTAGGAGAATAAGTGGCTGAGTTCGGGCATTTTGCACTTTGTTTGGCGTGGATACTCGCGTTTGGCGGAACCGTGGGAGGGGCCTTTGTCGGCGCCTCCTCTAAGCTCCTGCCTGCTCGCAGCGAATTGCTGCGCCGTCTAACGATTTTCGTCGCAGTGGCGCTTGGCTGCTCCATAGTTGGGCTTGGATACGCTTTCGTTACTGACGACTATTCAATCCAATACGTGTGGCAGTACTCTAATCGGGATATGCCGTGGATCTACAAGATAACGGCGATCTGGGGAGGAATGGACGGCTCGATGCTGTTGTGGTGCTTCTTACTCTCGGCGTTCTGTGCGCTCGTTGCGCAGGTGTCCGTGAGCTATCCCAAGCGCTTGGTTCCGTGGCTCATGGCTTTTCTCAACTCGTCGACCCTTTTCTTCACGACGATCACACTGTTTCTCACCAATCCGTTTCGGTATCTCAAGCATCAGTTCATACTGCCTGATGGCAACGGACTGAATCCATTGCTCCAGAATGAGTACATGGCGATTCATCCGCCAATGCTCTATCTCGGATTTACCGGTCTTGCGATTCCGTATGCGTTTTGCATGGCAGCGCTTGCATCCGGCCACATATCCAACGATTGGATCCGCCTTACGAGGCGCTGGACCTTGGTAGCATGGACATTCCTCACGGCTGGCATCGTCCTCGGAGGCCACTGGGCTTACCTCGAGCTCGGGTGGGGTGGGTTTTGGGCATGGGATCCGGTGGAAAACGCATCTTTTCTACCATGGCTGATTGCGACGGCCTTTCTTCATTCCGTTATGATCCAAGAGCGGAAGGGGATGCTGAAGATGTGGAATGTTTTCCTGATAGTGCTTGCCTACTCCCTCACGGTATTCGGCACGTTCCTCACGCGCTCTGGTTTGGTGCAGAGCGTGCATGCGTTTGCCTCGACCGATATCGGCTGGGTGTTCCTCTTGTATCTCGGTTTGGTAATCGCTGTAGCGATCCTTCTCTCGGTTTTTCGACGCAAGGAGCTAGCGCCCGAGCGCTCGATCGAGAGTGTTTTTTCTCGTGAAACGGTCTTTTTGCTCAATAACCTGGTGCTGTTGAGTATCTGTTTTGCCGTGTTGTGGGGCGTTCTATTTCCGGTGTTTTCCGAGGCCGTGACGGGTCAGAAGCAGACTGTCGGTATTCCTTTCTTCAACGCTGTAAACGTACCGTTGTTCTTGCTGCTCGTCTTTCTGATGGGAATAGGGCCGACGATTGCTTGGAAGAGATCGTCGCTCAAGCAGATGTTTAGGTCTTTTTTGGTGCCATTTCTCGGGGCGTTCCTGATCGCAACAGCGCTCGTGTGGGCAGGGATAGTCGAGTTCTATCCGGTGTTGTCATACGCGATCTCTTTCTTCGTGTTGCTGACGATTATTTCGGAGATTCAACGTGGCTTGAAGGTTCAGTCTGCTGCGACGCACAGAGTAGTATGGTCCCCAGCAACGCTCCTGACTCTCTTTCGTCGGCAGCGAGTTAAGTACGGCGCGCACCTGATTCACTTCGGCGTGCTCGTCATGACAGTAGCCATCACCGCTTCTATGGCGCACAAGATTGAGCGCGAGTTTACGTTGGCCCCTAACGGGCGTTTCAACGTAGGAAGATTTTCCTTCGAGTTGAACGAGTTTCACGAAGAGAAGACCAAGAACTACGAGGCCGTTCAAGCGCATGTGACGGTGCGTTCCGCTAGTGATGATTCGATTGTCGAGGTGCTCGCCCCGGAGCTGCGGTTTTACCCGAAGAACAAAGAGACAACGACCGAGGTCGCGCTTCGAATGGGGACTCGCGAGGATATTTACCTCGTCTTGGCTGGGATCGACGAGACGGGTACCAAGGCTTCTCTGAAGCTTTACATCAATCCGCTCCAAGTGTGGTTGTGGTACGGTGCCATATTGATGGTAGTAGGAGGTTTCATCGTCGCTATTCCGGTACCGCGAACCACCTCCCAGGAAGTGCTTCAACGGACTAGTGTTTCTCAAGCGGTGTAGTCATGTGGATGGTGGCAGCGGCGGCCTTGGTAGCATTGATGGCGTGGTTTCTTGTCTCACCCCTCTTCGAGTCGGGTTCGAGTGCTGCTCAAAGTAACGGATTGGAGGCGGAGCGTGTCTCCCTACTCGACACCAAGGAGCGAGCGGTGCGAGCCTTGAAGGACCTCGAGCTCGATTTCGCCATGGGTAAAGTGGGCCCAGAGGATTTCGAGCAATCTAAGCGTGCTCTGACCGTGGAAGTGGCGAGTATTCTCCAAAAGCTGAGAGAACATGAGGGAAGGTGAGCCGTCTCTTGGAGTGCAGGGCGTGCAGAAGACGTTCGGACGCGCCCCAGTTCTTCGGCAGCTGTCTCTCTCCTTTGGGCCAGGGGAATGTGTTCTCCTCTTGGGAGCCAACGGTGCCGGAAAGTCGACCTTATTGAGGATTTTTGCTGGGCTGGCGCGAGCAGACAAGGGACGGGTAATCAACTCATTTCCCGGCGCAATCGGATTTCTCTCTCACCACCTATTTTTATACGGACGGTTGACGGTACAGGAGAACCTCAACCTGTTCTCCAGCCTTTCGGGAGGCTCATCGGTTGAAGAGGTTATTTCGCACTGGGGGCTCCAATCTCATGCAAGCACTCTCGTGAGCGACCTCTCCAAGGGGAATCAATCCCGGGTGGCTTTAGCGCGCACCTTTATGGGCAACCCGTTCGTGCGGCTTCTCGACGAGCCCTCAAGCCACCTCGACGATCGGGGTATACAGCTTCTCGTGGACGGTCTACGAGAAACGCACTCCGCGCTGTCCGGACGCGCTCTGACTATCGTAGCAACGCACGACATCCATCGCCTCGGATCGCTAGCTACCCGTGTGGTAGCTCTGGCGCAGGGCCAGGTGTTGGCGGACTCGGGTCCACATGCGGCTTCGCACGAACTTCAGCGAGTAATTGATCTGTATCGGGAGAGTAATCGATGACCCGTTGGTTAGCGATTGTATGGCTCTTGATACGGAAAGAGCTCCGGCTGGAGTGGCGGGGTCGAGAACTCGTCGTCCTCTTGGCCTGTAACGCCCTTTTTACAGCAGTCCTGATCGGCATCGGAACGAGCTCCGCAGTGCTCGATCGGTCTACGATAGGGAAGATATTTCCGATGTTGCTCTGGGTGGCATTCATTCTCTCGACGCTCACCTCTGTTTCTCGTTCCTACGAGCAGGAGCTCGAAGGACGAGCCTTCGAGGGCCTATTGCTCAGCGGCGTAACGGGTAGCCAGATGTATCTCTCCAAAGTAGCCGTGGCCGCAGCTCTCTTCTTCCTGAACTTTGTGCTCCTGGTTGTTGTTTTGTCTGTGGCGCTCGACCAGAGCTTGCTGTTGGTGTGGAAAGAGCTCGCTGTCGTAGGGTTCTTCTCCTCGACTGCTTTGGGGAGCCTGGTGGTCTTGATCGGTGCTATAGCGAGCACGTCGAAATTGAGGGGTATGCTCGCTCCGCTGTTGGCGTTGCCTCTCTTGTTTCCTCTCTTTTTCGCCGGCATCGAGATGACAACGGAGCTCGTTTTGCGAGGTGCCGTCGATATCGCGGCGGTATGGCCCTCTCTTTTACTCGTCGTGAATGCGGTGTTTCTGGTGCTAGGCCTCAATCTTTACGACTTCGTCGTCCGGGATTGAATGGATCAGGTTGAATCTCTCGGGCCGGCGTTGGTATAACCGCTTAGCGAAAATACTCCGTGAGACCCCCTATGTCCAAGGCTACCAGTTCTTTGCATCTTATCCTGTCGCTTTCGACCCTGTTCCTGGTTGGTTTAGCGCAGTGGCTGGTGTTCATGGTTGTTCCCAACGAGCGGATCATGGGAGCAGTTCAGCGTGTCTTCTACTTCCATGTGGGGAGTGCATTCGCGTGCTATGCAGCGTTTGCTGTTGTCTTCATTGCAAGCGTTTACTACTTGGCGACCCGCAGCAGGACGGCAGATCTTCTGTCCGTAGCCGCTGGAGAGGTCGGCTTCGTGTTTTGCACGATCGTTTTGATAACAGGAATGATCTGGGGACACAGTGCCTGGAATACCTGGTTCAGGTGGGAGGAGCCGAGGCTCGTAACGTTTCTCGTTTTGTGGCTGATCTTTCTTTCCTTTACGATTTTGCGCAACTTCGGTGATCCTTCCAAGACGGCTACTCATGGAGCGGTGCTGGGTATACTTGGGGCGGTATCGGTGCCGTTGGTTGTATTCTCAATCAAGTTTTTGCCACAGAGCGCTAGGCTTCATCCGGAGGTGCTGGAGCAAGGTGGATTGAAGGATCCCTCCTATTGGTGGGCTTTCAGTTTGTCGAGCTTTGCGCTCGTTCTTCTAGCTGGGCTTTTGGTCTGGGTCAGATATAGAGTAGGGTGCGCTGAGGAAGCTTTGCGTGCTCGGATCGCTGAGGAGAGTGCCTATGACGCCTGATACATTTCCGTCTTTGTTTTGGTCGTACACGGTTGTGTGGGTCCTTTTGGGGCTCTACATAGTTAGTCTCGGGATGCGCCTCCGTAAGATCGAGGGCCAGATTGGCAAAACCTCCAAGGAGTGTTGTGGAAGCGACCCCAAAGCGGCTTGAGATAAAGAATGCCGAGTTCCTCTTTGGTGCCCCAGATGCGGAACATATTCGCAAACAATCTTTGCTCGAGGTTGCGGTGGCGGGGCGCTCTAATGTAGGGAAGTCCACATTTCTCAATCGGCTCATGGGCAGGAGTGCTGCTCGTGTGAGTGGTAAACCGGGGTGTACCCGCGAGCTCAATTTTTTTGCAGTTAGAGGGGTTTTTCGTGAGAAGCCGTTCAACATAGCGCTCGTTGATATGCCGGGTTTCGGATACGCCAAATTGCCCAAGACGGAGCGCGAATCGATAGCGCGCATGTCGGTTGGCTACCTGCGTTCCCGAGAGCAGCTGCGGGCGGTAATATTGCTCAATGATTGTCGCAGGCTTCCCGAAGATGACGAGCGCGCTGTGCAGCGTTTGTGTGCCGAGGGAGATCTGCGCTGTCTCGTCGTTGTTACCAAGATGGACACGTTGAGAAAAAACGAGCGGACCAGCTCACTCGCCGGTATCGCCAAAGCGTACAATCTCGAGCCCCAAGATCTTTTGTTCACTGGAAAAGAGGTGTCGCCAGAGCCTGTATGGGAGCGCTTGTTGACCCTTTTGTAAGATCTTCTGCGGATAAATAGAAGTATGTTCACTGGTATAGTGCAAGGTATAGCTACTCTGGAGTCGGTGGTCTCTACCTCTGAGATAGCGACCTTTACTGTGTCATTCCCCGACAATGGGCTCCAGGGAATTGAGATCGGCGCAAGTGTATCTCTTGATGGGTGCTGCCTTACCGTTACGTCGACGCAGGGAAATCGGGCAACATTCGACCTTGTTCCTGAAACCCTTCAGCGTAGTGCCCTTGGTTCTCTTGCAGCAGGAGCAGAGCTGAATTTCGAGCGCTCTCTTCGCTTCGGGGACGAAGTCGGAGGACATGTTCTTTCTGGGCACGTCGACGTTGTAGCCGAGATCGTAGCCCTTGAAGTGCTGCACAATAGTCGTAACGTAACATTTCGAGTTCCCGCTGCATGGTCTAAATACCTTTTCGAAAAGGGATACGTCGCTTTGAATGGAGCAAGCTTGACGCTCACGCGAGTGAACCGAGCGACGGGCGAGTTCGGAGTATCCTTGATACCCGAGACCTTGGCGAAAACTACCTTCAATCGTAAAGCTGTAGGCGCTCGAATCAATGTCGAAATCGATCGAAATACCCAGGTTATCGTCGAGACGGTGGAGCGCATCATGGCCGAGCAGGCAAACGGGGCGGCACGCTGAAAGAGACGTGTGTGCGCCTTCGACGCAAGCGTCGCCGATCCGCCTACACCTGCTCCATAATCGGAATGGCATTCCCACTCGAATCTACGGCAACCATCACTACCTCTGCTGATGTCACTTTGATTGTGTGCAGATAATCGATTCCTCGAGTGGCTTCGACGTCCACCGTGATAGTTATAGAAGTTCTTCCGATCTTCTTCGTTTCACAATAGAAGCTCACCGCATCTCCGACGTACACAGGTGCGATGAACTCGACCTCTCGCATGACCTTCGTGACGTATTTCTTGGGTGCCACTGAACGAGCGTGCTGGCCCGCTGCCAAGTCGATCAAGCTCAGGATATGACCTCCGAATATGCTTCCGAGAGCATTGGTGTCACGGGGCATCATGATATCGCGGATGGCAGGAATGCGCAGAGTCTGGCTAGTCATACGTGCTCTCTTGTATACTCGTTGTTACCAACAGGTCCATCATTAGCCGAGAAAGATGTGTTGCGAAAGGTGTCCAGGACGCGGAAACTCTCAGGGGGATAGATTCGATGATCGACGACGATGTAAAATACTGGGTGAGGCATCTCGAAATGCAGGCGCATCCGGAGGGTGGCTACTTCGTCGAGGTATATCGCTCCTCGGAAAAGATCCTGCAGGCGGCTTTGCCTGCTAGATACTCGGGAGACAGGGCTTTCTGCACCAGTATCTATTATCTGCTCGCAAAGGGTGATTTTTCCACATTCCATCGTATCGCATCCGACGAAACGCTGCATTTTTATGCCGGTGATCCCCTGGACGTCCATATCCTGGATAACGGTCGTCATACCCGCGTTTCTTTGGGGCCTCAGGTAGATCTGGATCAACATCTACAATACACCGTAAGAGCAGGTGCATGGTTCGCGGCAGCCCCGGCTCCTGATTCTTCATATTCCTTGATCGGATGTACCGTAGCTCCGGGTTTCGAGTTCGTGGATTTCGAGATGGCATCCAGGAGTACGTTGCTCACCGCATATCCTGATGCTGCAGAGGTCATACGTGCGCACACTCGTCTTGAATAGTAGTTCTTGAGAGATCGCTCATTTATATCTGCGTCTTCCGCGTTATTTAACCAAAATGCTCCGATACTCCTGGCTGCCGCGCGGGACACGGCCAGTAGCCGTATCGACTTGGTCATGATGAGAGTCATTCGCGTTCTCTTCGCTTTCGAGTACCTCTAGAGAAGCAATTGTAAAGCATCTGGAAAGACGAGGACCCAAGCGCCGCGTGAGCGTGAGAAAGGGGCCTAGATATCACTTATATGTCTTAAGATAGGGAGGAGTTATATGGCCATCGATCGTAGCCAAGAGGGATCTCAGCGAGAAGGGGTATCGAACGTGACAGCAGGAGGTGGACAGCGCCCTCTTCAGTCTGTTGCAGAAGGCATGGGTTCGGCGGCTGAGCGACTACGTGAGCGCGCACCGCAGGAGGGGCGAACTGGCAGGGTAGCAGAGCGTGTGGCCCGAACTCTCGAGAGCGGTAGTCGCTATCTCTCGGAACGAGATGTGCCAGAGATTGCGGATGATGTGACCGAACTGGTCAAGCGCTACCCTATGCAATCTATGTGGATAGGTCTCGGCCTCGGATTCCTACTCGGGCGGATTATGATGAATCGTCGACAGTATTCGTAGGTAGAGTTCTATGTTGGAAGATGTTCGGAGAGAGGTCGAGTCGACCGTTGCACCTCTCATAAGGGGGATACTTGAGGACTCCCAAAAGTTATTCCGGCAAGAGTTGGCGCTTGCAAAGGTCGAAGTTCGTGAGGACGTAAGACGCGCGCGGGACGCGGTTATAGCAATCAGTGGAGGAGTAGTCGTATGTCTCGTGGGGCTCTTTCTCTTCGGATGCATGCTCGCCTACACGATTGATTCGCTATCAGAAACGATACCTCTGTGGGGTGCCTTCGGTATCGTTGCATTCCTCTACTTTCTAGTAGGAGGGGGGCTTCTCGTCGGCGGAGCTAGGCGAGCAAAGGGCATCAAGGGGATTCCTGAACAAACAGTTGAAACGATGCGAGAGAATGTTCAATGGATACAACGCAAGGTCTAGAGGGCGATTCACCGCAGGTGATTCGGGAGCAGATCGAGCAGACGAGAGCTTCTTTGGGGCACAAACTCGAAACGCTCGAGACCGAGGTTCGGTCCAGTGTGCAAGATGCGTCCGACTCGGTCCGCGAAGGGATTGATAAGGTGAAACGTACGCTGGATCTGCGTTATCAGATTCGTGAGCATCCGTGGGTTGCAACCTCTGCAGCGCTGGGGGTCGGGTATCTACTAGGCTCAGCTGATTTGAGGCGCGTCCGATCAACGGCCGACACTGGTCAGGAGGCTTTAAAAAGTGGCCGGCGTGCAGCAGCGGGATGGTTGGAGCGTAGGCTGGGAGCGGAGAGAGAGCGTGTTCGAGCACTCTCGTATGGCTTGGGCTTGGCATTTATCAAAGAGCTCGTGCGGAGATCTCTTCCCGCTCGCATCTCACCCGTGGCTGAGCGATTCCTGGGCACACCCTCCAAGACACATTCTGAAATGACTCGCTGGCCCGATCAGGATATCTGACGAGGTATGGTAGAATAACGACAACCTTTCACGCCTCCCGAGTCTTTTCGACCTCGAGCCGCAGCGGGTATCTTGTCATGTAGCTCTACGTACTGCGTGCTCCCACCCGATAAGTCACCTATAACGCAAAAACGAGCATATCACCCCAAGCTGCAGCTTTAGCAGGGTGCATGGGGTTTATCACGAAGGTCGTTAGTATGCGAAAATCATTGCATCTTGCCTTGTCGCTGATACGAATTCCTCACTTGGCCATCTCTCTGTTCCTCTTCCCTCTTCTCATCAGCTTGGTGTTGGTATTTGTTCAGTTGGTGGCTACTGGGCTGTTGGTTAAGGCCTCCTCTATTGAGACGGCAACGTCCCAGCTTGCGACGAAGCGTCAAGCCGAGCTCAGCGTTGTGCGCCGCATCTTGTATGGCTCATCCGATCTGAGGCCTCCATTAAAGGTATGTCGATGGATAGAAGACTCCGGACGCGAGTATCCACCAGAGAGCGACTGCGATCCGGACCGATTGGATGTAGCGATTAACGTCTCTGATCCCACATCGTTTGATCCTTCCAAATACAAGGAGCTTTTCAACGGACAGGTTGATAGGTTGCACGTATGTCGAGCCTGTCAGCCGGACGTAGTCATCACGGTCGACTCCTCTGGTATCGCGCGGTCGGAGATACACAGTGTCTATGGACTGATAGTTCTCTCTTTGCCGTATACAAAACATGATGTCCGAGATCAGAAAATCCAGCTCATGCGAAACATTAGCGAGATCAAGAAGTCGTTCGGAGAGCTGCATCTTCATCTCCCTGACGTCGAGGGAGGAATCGGAGTTTCGCAACTGCAAGGCTCGATGCCGTTTACCCTCAATATTGGTTTGCTGGTCTTGATCGCTTTGTGGCTTGCGCTTCGCGCTCATCGAAGGGTCCTCGATTATTTCTCGCATAATAACGTACTCCTCCCGCTCGTAGCGGCATGCGGAAAGGGTAGATTTTATACGGCTCTTTGGATGCTGACCTTTTTGCGCGTGGGATGCTTTCTGTGCGCGTCGATCCCGATGGTATTCTTCGGACTCAAGGATATCGCTGGCCCTAAGGTGTTCGAGACTCTCGAGCTACCGATTTGGCAGCTCCTTACATGGCTTCTTGTTCTGATAGTGGCGTTCGGTCTCGCCACCGTGATCGCTTCGATAGCCGAACTGAAACATCGCCACAGTGTTCTCAGCTTTACATACAAGGTCATGCCGATTCTGATAGCCTTGATCGGTGCGGCTATTTGGGGAGGGACGTTTATCCTACCTACTGATAGCATGGCAACTCTGCGTCTGTGGCTGTCTGCTATTCCGATCGTAGGAATGACGCCGATTTTTCTTGCGCCAATAATCAAGTTGCCCTTGCTACCCTTGCTCGTACACGGAGCGTGCTCTGTAGTTCTGCTCAAGTGGGCATTGATGCACAACGCACGATGGTTCGCGGCCCATTTGGAGGAGGTATGACGGACTTTCATGTTTCTCTAGAGGCTCACGATCTCTCGGTGCGGTACACCGATCTCGTTGCTTTGGAGATCCCAGAGCTCGTTGCCCGAGGCCAAATCATCGCCGTGCTCGGTCACAACGGTGCTGGTAAGTCGACATTGATAAAGGCGCTACTCGGTCTCCTGGTGCCCCATTCCGGTTCATTACAGCTGAGAGACGCAACAGGCAGTATTCTGCGTCCCGAGGAGCACATGGCGTTTTGTCCAGAGAACGGGGCTGTGTTTGCAGATATCTCCGTGGAGTCGTACCTTCGTTTGTGGTGTCGGATCAAACACGACGACCCGCGCTACTACCTTAAAGCCGGTGCTCCGTATGTTGAAAGGTTGAGTATCTCGCAACTTTTGGCAAAGAAAGGAAGAGAGCTGTCGAAGGGCCAGCGACGGCGGGTTCAGACGGCGTTAGGCTTCATGAGCGATCCGCGCCTTTTTCTATTTGATGAGCCCTTCGATGGCCTCGACGTCCAGAGAACGAATGACCTCATGGAGATCGTGGAGGAGGAGCGGGCAAATCGGGCATTCCTCATCTCCTCTCATCGTATGGATGTGATGGAGCGCCTGGCGGATCTCGTGATAGTGCTTCGAAACGGTAGTGTGGTCAGCGTTGGAAGTGTCTCTCAAGTGTGCGCTGACTTGACCCATGACAAGACGGACGGCAACTCCTACTCGCTCACCGATGCGATGCGCATTCATCTGCAGTCGATGCGCGAATAGATATGATGAGCGGCTCCTATCAAGGTGCCAGGATCGATATCATTTTCCGGAAAGAGATCTCGACGCTGCCGCTGAAGATGGGCTGTCTGGCTTCTCCATCAACCTGAAGGGATATTCCTGGTGGAATTGAGTGAACGGAGATAGTGCTGCCGCTACAAAGCACAGAGGGAGGAGCGAGGGTCCCGCTCGAGGAGCCTATAATCCTCATGTAGTCCAACAGAGAGGTCGTAGTAATACATTCGAGAGTTTGATCCGCTGGCGAGCCTGCCGTGTTGGAAAACCCCAGTCCCAAATAGCTCCGAACGTTTGCGAAGATGAGGCTCATGCAGGCGCCTTCGAGCGTAACGGGAGCGGAGTCGCACCTTACGTCTAGTCCGCGGAGCCTCGATGAAAGGTGACGTAATCCCAAAAACGCATACATGATGCGATTGCGGGTGCGACTCGTGCGCGAAGCCTGCGCTCGCCAATGGTGAAAATCCGCTACGGTCGCACCTTCGAAGCCAAGTGAGCAGTAGTTCGAAAAAGGTATCGTTAGTCCGTCGACGGCAAGCTGCCAGGTGGCGAAGGGTCGGCTGGTCCATGAGACGGTAGCGGCTGGAATGTCGCTCCAAGGTACCCCCTTTAGCGCGCTGAGTATTCCTAGGTCGCGGGCCAGGTCGTTGGCGGTGCCCAGGGCGATCGGTAGGACTGGTCGATCAGGTAAAGCGGGCGAGGTCAGTACGGACGAGATCGTTCCGTCTCCTCCGCCGACCACGATGCGGTCGAAGGCGTGAGCGTCGGCTAACTGCTCATTTAGTCGATCAAATCGAATCGGATGCACCTGTCCATGCTCGCTAAGAGCACGGCCTAGCGCCGCTCCAGCGCCGTTACCCGAATGTGGATTTACAAGGACGAAAAGTCTCATAGATTCCGCTGAACGAGGGCCCTCACGGCACACGTCGAGATTGCTATACACCCTTCAAGAGGTGCTTTATAGTACCCCTCGGAACTTCGCCGTTCTCTTGAAATGGGCGTTTTCCTGGGCTGACATGCCCCTTGCAGGGGAATGCTCGCCCTTTTTGTAAGTTCATGACATATTTACGGTTTCGTCGCCCTACTGGCTCCGAGCTCCCTGTAGAGGGGGCCGAGCGAGCCAAGGAACAGAATGCATTATGATCGTATACCTCGCTAAGAAGTTATTCGGTACCCGCAACGACCGAATCCTGAAAATGCTCCGCCCGGTTGTGATGAAGATCAACGACCTCGAGCGGACCTACCAGCCTATGTCTGACGGGACTCTGCAGGCTCAAACCGGGCTCTTCAAGGAGCGCATCGCTCAGGGTGAGTCCTTGGACAGCGTGCTACCTGAGGCGTTTGCCGTCGTACGCGAGGCCTCCCGCCGAGTAGTGGGAATGCGGCACTTCGACGTTCAGCTCATCGGCGGCGCTATCCTTCATCACAAGATGATCGCAGAGATGCGTACGGGAGAAGGAAAGACTCTCGTGGCCACGCTGCCTTCGTATCTCAACGCGCTCACCGGTAAAGGTGTGCATGTGGTTACCGTCAATGATTATCTCGCGCGACGTGACGCGGAGTGGATGGGGCGTATCCATCGATTTCTCGGACTTGAGGTCGGATGTGTGTATCACGGCATGAGCGAGGAGGCGAAGCGCGACGCATACCGTGCAGATATAACTTACGGACAGAACAACGAGTTCGGCTTCGATTACTTGCGCGACAACATGAAGTTTTCTGCGGGCGAAATGATGCAGCGCGGCCACTACTTCGCAATAGTCGACGAAGTTGATTCTATTTTAATCGACGAGGCTCGAACTCCGCTGATTATTTCTGGTCCGGCAGAGGAGTCTACCGACAAGTACCACAAGATCAATCAAATAATTCCTCATCTCCAGCGTGACAAAGACTACGAGATGGATCTCAAGACCAAACAACCCTCGCTCACGGATGTAGGTATCAAGAAGGCCGAAGGGTTGCTCGGCATCGACAATCTGTATGACCCCAACAACATCGAGGTGTTGCATCACGTCACTCAGGGGCTGCGAGCTCATACGGGTTTCGAACGAGATGTCGACTACGTCGTTCAAGGTGGCCAAGTCGTAATCGTCGACGAATTTACTGGTCGTTTGATGCCGGGGCGCAGGTGGTCGAACGGTTTGCACCAGGCCATCGAGGCAAAGGAGGGGGTGCAGGTTGCTCGTGAAAACCAAACCTTGGCCTCCATCACGTTCCAAAACTATTTCAGAATGTACGAAAAGCTCGGCGGTATGACCGGCACAGCAGACACTGAAGCCGCTGAGTTCAAGCAGATTTATGGTCTCGAAGTGTCGCTCGTTCCTACGAATCGCAACATGATCCGCAAAGATCATGTCGATGTCGTGTACCGGACTCGCCGTGAAAAAGTAGATGCCGTCGTCAAGGACATCGAAGAGCTCCACGCGACAGGTCAGCCGATTCTAGTAGGTACGATAAGTATCGAGCAGAGCGAACACCTGTCGAAGTGTCTCAAGGACAAGGGCATAGCGCACAATGTGCTCAACGCCAAACAGCACGAGCGCGAAGCGGAGATAATTGCACAGGCTGGTCGCCTTGGAGCTGTCACTATCTCCACCAACATGGCCGGTCGAGGGACCGACATATTGCTCGGCGGTAATCCTGAATTCATGGCAGCAGCAGAAGCCGGAACCAAGGATCCCGAAGATGCGGCATATCAAGCGGCACTCGAGCGGTTTCGTTCTCAATGCAACGAAGAGCATGGCAGGGTCGTGCAGGCGGGCGGTTTGTTCGTAATGGGAACCGAGCGCCATGAATCTCGGCGTATCGACAATCAGCTTCGAGGTCGCGCCGGGCGCCAAGGAGATCCAGGCGCTTCGCGCTTCTATGTCTCGCTCGAAGACGATCTCATGGTCAGGTTTCAAGGTGAGCGCCTGCAGCAGCTGATGCTACGCATGGGGTGGGAAGAGGGTATGGCTCTCGACCATTCGCTCATGAGTCGCACCATCGAGACAGCTCAAAAGCGTGTGGAGGCGATGCATTTTGAAAGCCGCAAGCATGTGACCGAGTACGACGATGTGATGAACAAGCAGCGCCAGGTCATCTACAATCTTCGCGCTCGCATTCTTCGGAACGAGGGGATCCGCGAGGAGGTCCTCGATACCGTCGATGATCTGCTCGAGTCGACGGTGACGGTGGTATGTGACGAGCGAGTTAAGCCGATGGAGTGGGAGCTGGACAAAATCGTCGAGCGGTTCACGTTCTTGACGGGACGAGAGTTCAAATGGCCGTCAGAGCTTGATCTTCGACATCAGAGCATCTTCGACGTCCTCAGAAATGAAGCTCATGAGATATACCGGAGTCATGCAGAGCATCAGAGCTCCAAGCTCGAGGGGCTCTCCGGTATTGGTATCGCTCCACAGCTCAATCGTGGAGTGATGGGTCGCGATGTTCCGGTCGGATTCGAGGTTATCGAGCAGGATACTATGTTGGAGGCTGTCGATTATTTTTGGAAGCATCATCTCCAAGATATGGATCACCTCCGAGAAGGGATAGGATTGCGAGGATACGCGCAAAAGAATCCACTGCATGAATACCAAAAAGAGGGTTTTGTTCTCTTTCAGCAGATGTTGGAGGAGATGAAGGAGAGCGTAGTTCGCAAGCTCTTCTATTATGAGGTACCGAAGGTGGAAGATGTGATAGCCCACTTCGAAGAGGAGAGGCGTCGCCACGAGGAGCGGGAAAAGCAGATGACCCTCATGCACGGTAGTGAGGAAGAGTCAGACGAGAGCTCTTCGGAAGCTGCCGCGGGAAAGGCCATTTCCAAGAGTCCGGATGACCAACGAGCGCGTCTCGAAGCCCAACGTAAGGAACGTCGCAAGGAGCGTCGGAAAACTTCGAAGAGATGACCACGCGGCCATTCTCGCTCTACGTCCACGTCCCGTTTTGTGCGCACAAGTGTCCGTATTGCGATTTCAATACGTATGCTACTCCCCGGATTCCGGAGGATGCGTATGTTGAAAGTCTGTGTCGAGAGCTCGAGTTTTATTCTGGAAACGAAGGTTTTTCTCAGCGTCCGATATCGACCGTTTTCTTCGGAGGTGGCACTCCTTCGCTTCTGAGCGTAGATGCCATCGGTCGATTCCTAGCTCGGGTGCGCTCTTTGTTTTCATACGAAGCAGACATCGAGATATCGCTCGAAGCAAATCCTTCGGGTATCTCTCTACAGAAGCTAGAGGGCTATCGATCTGCGGGAATAAATCGTCTGAGTTTCGGCGTTCAGTCTTTCAATACGGATAAGCTCGAGCTGCTCGGTCGAGATCACACCGCTGATGACGCACGGGGTGCGCTTGCTCTTGCTCGCAGCGCAGGATTCAACAATCTGAGTTTGGATCTGATCTACGGGGTGCCGGGCCAAACTCTAGAGGAGCTACGTCACGATTTAGAAGTTGCAACCTCATTGCCCATCGATCATCTCTCTGCCTATGCCCTTACCATAGAGCACGGGACGCCCTTTTATCAGCGACAGGAGCGTGGGCTTTTGAGGATGCCTGCCGACGACCTCGTGGCAGAAATGATGGACGAGATCCCAAATCTCATGAAAGAGCGGGGTTTCGCTCGGTATGAAATCAGTAACTACGCAAAGCCCGGTAAGGAGAGCAGGCACAATACAGCGTACTGGATAGGGGCGGACTATCTTGGTCTCGGGGCTGGTGCTCACAGTTTGCTGACCCATCATGAGGCCCAGCGTCGGGTTTCGGCGCTCAGATGGTGTAACCTTGCGCAACCTGACGCGTATATGAAAGGCGCAGGGGCTCAAGCTGCCACGTCGTGGCGGGAGAAGCTCGATGTGGCGGCGCTCGCATTCGAATTCTTTTATCTGGGCCTACGGCTCACCAAAGGGGTATCGAAAGCGCGATTCGAGGAGCTTTTCGGCGTGTCGGTAGCCGAGAGATTCGGCTCGGTGCTGGACGCCCTCGTGATCGAAGGATTCCTCGAGCAGGATCAAGATACGATCCGATTGAGCCCCTCAGGAGTAAAACTCTCGGACTCGGTGTTTGAGCGTCTCGTGTAACGACTCACGTCAAGAAAGAAACGACTCTCTTTTCGAGCCAGGTCGTTTTGAGGGACAGCGAATCTAGGAAGCCGACATGTCCGCCGTGGCGCGGGGTCTCCAACAGCAGGTGTGGGTGATTTCGGGCTATTTCGATGGGGAAACAGCTTGGTGACAGGAACGGGTCATCCAAAGCGCTTATTGCCAGCGTTGGGAGCGAGATGTCTTTCAAGTAGGCACGCGAGCTCGACTGCTCCCAGTATTCATCCACGGACGAGAATCCGTGAAACGGTGCCGTGAACCGCTCGTCGAACTCCCGAAATGTTTTGATGGATGAGATCTCTGTGATGTCGAATACGCCGGGAAAACGAGAGGCCTTCTCCCGTATTCTTCTCCTCAGAGGGCGCAGAAGATATTCCATGTACAGCCGATTTCGGCTGCGGCTTAAGACCTCCGCCGAGCCCCGAAGATCCATAGGTACCGACACGACGACGGCGTGTCTGATACGAGACGCTAAGGCAGAGCCTTCTTCGCCGAGGTACTTGAGGGTGATGTTGCCTCCAACGCTAAATCCAATCAGGGCGATGTGGCCTTGATGTTGCGCAAGAGCCTCCTGCACCACTAGTCGCAAATCACTGCTTTGCCCGCTATGGTACCAAGTAACGAGACGATTGGGGGTATCGCCGCAGCCGCGCATGTTCCACGTCAAGACATCCCAACCAGCTGCGAGCAGTCTGGCTGCCATGCCCTGCACATAAGAACTCTGAGAGGACCCCTCTAGACCGTGTGAAATGATAGCGAGACGTTGGTTGTTAGCGCAGAGCCATTCCAGGTTCAAAAAGTCGCCATCTGAAAGCTCCAAGGTCTTTCTGAGAGGGGCTCCCAAGGCAACCTTCCTGAAGAGTGCTGGTAGCATCGACTGCAGATCTCCGGACCGAAGGAGTAGAGGAGGGAGAAAGGTGGATTGAACGAGGGGCATGGGGCTCTCTAGTTACCTAAGGAAGCGAGGCAAAACCCCTCCCTGCTACGAAAGCGGATCTTGGGCTGCTCTTCAATTTTCACGATGGGAAAAAATCCTCAATGTATCGCTGCGGATACATCTGCGGTTTTTCCCCATCGTTAAAATTGAATATCAACCCAACCTCCACTTTCTCGCTACGGGTAGGTTTTGCCTCGCTTCCCTAAGTATGTCTTACCGAGTCGGAGCTTACGTCGCTAGCGGACTTGGTTTGTAATAAAGCGGCGAAAAGTTGTTCATAGTAGCGTATAAGGGACTAGGGGAGGGGGGCGTAGGCAGACCTACCTCTCAAATCGAGTGATGTTTGTCGTGCCCTGTGTGCTTAACTATTTTATCGAAATATCTAATGATACCGCGAAGCGCAGATTCCTGGTTTGATGTCATTCCTCTAGCTGACAATCTCTTTGGCATTGCAGAACGGGGCCACTTCGAGGAGGTGATGTCTTTCTTGATGCTGGGTACAGACCATGCAACGCTGATTGATTCGGGCATGGGGCTATTCAGTATGAAAGCAGTAGTACAGCAAATTACTACGCTGCCTTGCCAGGTTCTCAATACGCATTCACATTTTGATCATGTAGGCAGCAATTATGAGTTCCCGAAAATCGCACTCTTTGACCACCCAGACAACCGCCACGCGGCTCAAAACGGCTTCTCTGCCGAATATCTGTCACAGTGGACAACTGACGAACAATTTTGGGGGACTCGACCTGCTGGGATGAAGACGCCGTACTTTATTCCGTGTTTCCCACAAGCGACTTTTTTTCAAGATCGAGCAGTGCTGAACGAGGGCCCTTTTGAGCTACATGTTCTACATACTCCCGGACATAGCGACGACTCTGTCTGCTTCTACGAACCTAATTACGGGTGGTTATTTGCCGGCGATCTTCTCTATGATGGTCCGATTTATGTCGAAAAAGAAGGTGGACTCGCCAAATATCGAAATTCCATTGATCGTGTTCTCGGTTTAGAGAATTTGCGAAGGGTGTTTTGCTCTCATAACGAGTTTGAGTTGCCGATCGCCGCAGTGTGCAAGATTAGAGATGTTCTTACTCAAATAGAAACCAAAGATCTTGAGTGTGAGATTCGGATCGGTGAACGGCTCCGGCTCGTCCCAGCATAGTTCTTGAGTTTTCTCTACTGGGGCCGTATGGCGCATCCTGCGCACGACGCGCGAACCTTTTACCAGGCTAGCTCGACCTTGACTCCTAGGCCATTTCGGCCGCTGACCCACGGCTTAATTTTGAGGTCTGATTTATCACCAGAGCCTGAAGGGGAGATCGCCACGTCGTCGACAAGATTGGCGATGTACGAAGCAGCCTCGTTGAGTGGGTCGCTTCTCCTTGGCACATCCAGATTGATGTCGTGCCATCTCGCTTGCGGGAAAGAGTAGCTGATGCGGCTGATGACGGCGCGTTCAGAGTGGCGGCCAGGCATGCTCTGACGGGTCTCGGCAGCGACTGAATTCAGCACCACAAATGCTGTGAGAACTACCAGACTGAATTTACCCATGGGGGGCTAGGTCGGCCCTCATGGCTGGATATTTGAGAGATGGGGGCTAAAAAGGGAGAATAGTAATTTCAGCTGGTTGATCGTCAACCAGCTGAATACGCTTGCTTATCTCGACACCTTGAGGATCTCATCTGTGATGTCTGCGGCTTCCGACCCGAACAGGACAGGGCCTCGGAACCGATCGCTCTTGTCGAACACGAGGTCGTAGTCGTGGCCCTTCGCATACGCTTCGATTCGCGCCAAGGCCTTGTCGGTCAGCTCTTTGTTGACCTTCATGTACTTCTTCTCCAGGTCGGCTTTAGCATCGCCGCGCATACGCTCGAAATCCCGCGCTTGGTTACGGAATGACTCAGCCTCTTTTGAATCTGCCGAAACTTTCGAGTTCTCGAGCTTTGTCTTCAGGGCTTGAAGGTCCTTGGCTTTGCTCTCAAGCTTCTTCTTGGTCTCCTCTGAGAGAGTGTCGAGTTCTTTCTTCTTCGCGACTGCTTCCGGGGAATCGTTGAGGATTCGCGAAACATCGACGGTGGCGATCCGAATATCGGCCTGTGCGGTGGCAGAGAAGATGAACGGAACGAGGGCGAGAAGAAGGTGTTTTACTTGCATGGGGCTCCTTACGTGACGACCCGAGGATGATAGTCGGGTTTGTCGGAAGAAGGCAAGACGCCGCCACCCCGTGAAAGAGGGGTTTTCACCACGCGCCTAGCCGCTCAAACTTCGACTGGGATGCCGCCAGGGATGGTCGGCAGCTTCTGGTTGAGGATGTCTACGACCGCTCTGAAGATACGCCGAGCTTCAAAGGTCAACGAGCCTTCGTTGCCACAGTCGGCATAGAGTGCCACAGGGGTTTCGTGGTCAGCATCAACCGGCGAGAGAGCAAACGCTTTCGAGCCCCACGGTGATTCCTGGCTACCTTTATTACCGAAGGACTGAACCTTTGAAAAACATTGGGCTAAGGGTGATAGGGGATCGCTCAGTGTAAGTGTTTGGCCGCAGGTTATACTTGGTCCGCGAGCTGCCACGACGATAGCGTTCTTTCGGTCCTTGGAAACGACGATTAACGCTGATTTTTCGAAGGGTCCGCTGTCCGTCAGGATTGCGAGGATGCTGCGCAGGAGCTCTTCGCTCGTGGTCGCTTTGTCGAGCTGCTCGGTTACATTCGAGACGAATGCATTGCCTGCAGATGTTCGAAGCGGTGGTGGGGCAACCAGAGGTAGCGGGTTTTCGTTCCGAGCTACCGATTTGGCAGGTGCATCGCGCCGGATATTGTACGAATCCGATAGGGTCTTCGCATTGATAGTGCCGCCGGCCTCAGGTGCTGTGTTTGGGGCTTCTTCGATGTTCTCAGCCGGATCAAGCAGAGAGAGAAGGTCGTTTTCCAGTGAAGAGCCTGCCGCAGCAGGAACGTCCGAATCTGCAGTTTGAATCACGAAATCGAAATCCTCGTCGCGACCTGTAGAACTCGAACGACCGAGATCTTCTACTGAGATCCGTTCCTGTATCAATTTGTCCTGGAACAGATATTCCGAAGCTCGCTCGTAAAGACGCATGTATTGAGTGTCTGATAAGCGGAGGAATCTGAGAGCGCTCTTCGGTGCTAATTGCTTACCTGGTGCTAGTTTCTCCCATTTGTTCAGGTCGAAGGCATCCACCATCTCCGTTGCAGCGAAACAGATCGGCTTCATCGGTGCCCGGTCGGGGGTATTGGGTTTCCCCTCTCGACTGATCGCGAAGAGTAGGGACGCCGGAATACCGCTCTTCTGCAGGTACGAGAGGCCCATCGCTTCGACATCGAAGCGATGATCTTGTGCAAGGCGGCAGAGCACCGTCGCTGGATTGTTCGATTCGTAGAGCTTGACGTACGTTTCGCCCAGATGTGCTGTCGCCAGGAGCTCTCCCATGAACATAAACAAGCCAGCCGTGTGACACTCCTCTGAAAGGGACTTTGCAACTGTTTCCGCGAGCATGCGGGCGAGAATTCCTGCCCGACGCGATCTGCTGCGGTGCTTTTCGAAGATACGAGCGACCTGCGGGTCGGTGAAAATCGGTCGGTCCATGAGGGACTTCAAGACGTTGAGCATCTCGTCTTCGCCGAGTCGGGTAATCGCAGCGGAAGCAGTCGTGAGAGGAGGGCGGCCTGCTGAGAAAAAGGTTCCGTTCGCCAGCTTCAACAGTTCGAGTACTAGTATCGGGTCTTGCAAGGCACACAGAGCAAGGTCGTCTACCTTCGTAGTCTTCCTGCTCGCTAGTTTGGACGCTTCAGACAGGATCGACGGGTGAATGGGAAATGATCGTTGGAAGGGGTTGCCCGGCTTTTGCTTTTCCCCTCTTTCCGCGTTAGCAGTACCTTGCTCCACGCCCCCATCTGTTGGTGGTCTCTGACTGATCGACATGTACGAAATTCTCTTGGATTGTTAGCCCTGCCCGTTCCCGCACGCCTCTCTCGGAAACGCCTTATACTCGGTATCGTCGCCTGCTATTGATCACTTGATAGTAGATAAATGTATGTCCTAATGGGCTGATTTACTTGAAGTATGAAGCATCGTATCGAAAGGGATTCCATGGGGGAGATGGAGGTGCCAACGCATGCGCTATGGGGGGCC
Source organism: Bdellovibrionota bacterium (assembly GCA_044351885.1). Taxonomy (GTDB): domain Bacteria; phylum Bdellovibrionota_C; class UBA2361; order UBA2361; family OMII01; genus OMII01. Next base: position 16,500 of record JBILEW010000019.1, on the reverse strand, counting down.
TCTACTCAGCGTGCGGTGCTGAATTTTCCCATTAGCGGGCTCCGGTTGCCACAGCGGTTCATTTCTGCCCTCGGTACGGTCAAGGTCGCCGCAGCTTTCACGAATCGAGATCTGGGCCTTTTGGATCCGGAGCGGGCCGCTGCCATTGTCGAAGCGGCTAGCGAGGTAGCTGAAGGCTCTCTATACGACCACTTCGTGGTCGATGTGTTTCAAACTGGCTCCGGTACCTCGACCAACATGAATGCCAACGAGGTGATCGCCAATCGAGCTTTGGAGATACTCGGTAAGGGAAGAGGAGAGAGGCAGTTCGTTCACCCGAATGACCACGTGAATCGGTGTCAGTCGTCTAATGACGTTTTCCCGACAGCGCTGCACATCTCGGCACACGAGGCGATAAAGCATGGATTGCTGCCAGCTCTCGAGGAGTTGTCTTCGACGTTCGACAGAAAATCACGCGAGTTCGAGATGATCATCAAAGTAGGGCGAACGCACTTGCAAGATGCAACACCCATTACCGTCGGGCAGGAATTCGGAGGATACGCGGCACAAGTCAATCAGGGTATAACGCGCTTGCGGACCTCTACTGGAGCACTGCGGAGCTTGGCGCTGGGGGGAACAGCAGTGGGCACGGGACTCAATGCGCATCCCGAGTTTGCTCGGGGCGCGATCGCAAAGATCTCCGAGTTAACAGGGTCATCGTTCGTCGAGGCGGAGAACCACTTCGAGGCACAATCCAGCCTCGACCGTGCGCTCGAAGTGAGCGGACATGTGCGCACTCTTGCTGTTGCTCTACTCAAAATAGCAAATGATGTACGATGGCTCGCGTCGGGTCCTCGGTGTGGCCTCGGTGAGATATCACTGCCCGAAACTCAACCGGGATCGAGTATCATGCCTGCGAAGGTGAATCCCGTTATCTGTGAGTCGACTATGATGGCGTGTGTTCACGTCATCGGTACTGATACCGCCGTAGCTCACAGTGCGCAGTACGGCAACTTCGAGCTCAATACGATGATGCCGGTGTTGGCCTACAATCTCTTACAGGCGATTGATATTCTGACGAATGTCGCGCGAAACTTCTCTCGAAGATGCATAGAGGGGATCGTTGTTAACGCAGACCGGTGTCGCGAGTTGGCCGAGAGGACTCTGGCAACCGTCACCGCGCTTGTTCCCACGCTCGGATACGATCGTGCCGCAGAGATCGCCAAGCGAGCCTTTCGAGAGAATCAGAGTGTTCGAGCGGTCGCTGAGAAGATGGCGGCGCTGTCACAGGAGGAGCTGGATCGACTGCTGGATCTCGCAGCGATGACTCGGCCTGGGCTCTGAACATGGCTCTGGGAGCCCCAAATTCTTCAATAAGAATCAAAATCTCAAGAACTGTTTGGGAAATGCCGATCATCAAAACAGTAATGGCTCAATAATGGGCCCTCGTGAGTCGCGTTGAATGGCCGTTTTGTTTAGTATATTCGAAGCGTTAATAGCTGCCCTCTTGGGCTTACGCCCGGCTCCGGTGCCGGTGCGTGGTAGACGCCAGCGCTAAAGGCACCGTAAGTGCCCGAAGTGAGGTGGCATGCGCCCGGACGTTGTGCAGGTCTCTGCGCTATGGTCTCATGGGTTTATGAAACCGATTGCGGTTAATTCCCAGTCCTCTTCCTCTGATATCTCTGCTTTTGCGGGTTGTACCAGACTCCTCGAACACTATCGCCAAACTGGAGCGGCACTCTTGGTCTATGAAGGTCGCATGTATCGCGCCCTGGTTCCGACTAAAAGTCACAGTCGGGAGTTCTCTCACGGGGTTGCTTTCGTGCCGGTGGAGGTATTGGAGTCGTACCTGGATGATCTCTTGGATCTTGGTGTCAGTGACGAGAGCCTCTTCATAAAGAAGCCGCGTCCGTCTAAGAGAGCTTTGCTGCTCGTAGGCATCTGTTTGCTCACTTTGCTCGGAGCGGTGTACTCCCTTACGGTCGGACCTTTTGAGGTGCCGATGCCCGCTCTCTTGCTCAGCACCTTCCTCGCGGGAATTGGAAGCGCATTCTACTTCGTGCCGCGCACCAAGATACTTCGCCGATTCGGATTCGCTACAATCGTATCGCGAGAGATTGCAATTCGACGTGGACACGACAGAACCGACTTAGGTGGTTTCGCGACGCGTCTCCTGATCCGTGATCTGTGGCACGCCCCACGGGGTGGCAGAACTTCTCATCTCCCGCCACAGCCTGCGCGCATAGCTATCCGCTACTACCATTAAGCCCTCGGTCGAGGAACGCTTACGCGTGAGCGATCTGCTTCGAGAAGTACCATGGAGCGATCTTCCTGTTTCCTCTTCTCGGCATGCTTTTGATCTTTTCGGCGATCTTCGGAGCATCGAGGTCAAGCTGCTCACACACCCAGCCAAACGAGAACTGTTGAGTCGTTCCGCGTTCCGTATCCCCGAACAACCATTGCTCCGCCTCGTCGATCTCTCTCGGATCATTACCAACGTAATCGAGAATTGCCCGTTCCAAGATCGCCAACAACAGCCTCCGTTCTGGGCTACCTGTCATGTTCGGTAGGCCGATAACCTGATAATAATCCTTGTCGATTCCAGTAAAAGAACTCTCTGAGCAATTTTCCATGCGAATCCAGTCCTCCTTCGCAGTCCGTTCTCGAAAACCGATTGATCTGACACTTAGGGTTCTCTCCGCTCCGCATTTTGCTTGCCCAGCGAGCGTAGAGGCCGTTATACCTTGTTCAATCTTAGCGATACGTTCCTAAGACGAGACTGTATCCCGGGTATTCATGCCATGTGTGTTAAATTTCGCTCTTTTTCCTGGTTTTGTGCCCTACTTGTGGTGCTCGCCTTTAGTAGGGGAGTCCTCGCGGAGTTCTCCTGTAGGTCAGATGTTTCATATAAATGGGTTCGAACAGGCAAAAATGAAACAACTGTGCCCGCACCTTCGCCAGCCGGCGCGGGTAAGGCCCCTGCAGCCACTCCTGGGCAGGCACAGCAGGCGGAACCTTTGGTAGTTCGTTTTTCAGGGATAGAGAGGGTCGGTAAGGACGAAGCCGAAGCCAAGCGTATTCTTGAGTCCGAGGTCAGCCGTCAAAAGGTGCGGGCCTCGGAGATCTGCTTGCGTGACCATGAGGCTTTTGGGGCGTGTGTGGCCACTAAGCTATCGACCAAGTCTTCTGTGTTGAATTCATTGAGTTTTTCGACCCGGGCGGAGCTTGAAAAGGCCCTGACGGAGGAGTGTCAGGGGCAGCAGGGGCGGTGTTTAGGGGTCGAAGTTTCGGATGCTGTTTGTCGTGAGCTGGTCAGTGCCCAGCCCACTGCTGCGGCCGACGCCAAGAAGCCGGATGCCAAGAAGAAATGACACATGAGCTGTCCCATGGTGCCGCTTGAGGGAGGATCTTCCCGATACTTGATTCGTTTCGGGGCAGTGGTTAACCTTAGAGATTGTAGATTGTCGTATAAACGGAGGAATTTTTTTGAAGCCATTTTCCAAGCCCGGTTTCCGAGGAGGACGTTTTAATCGTCCTACCGCCCCACCTGATACCCACCGAATCAACGAATTCATCATAGCGCGAGAGGTTCGAGTTATATCGCCAACAGGCGAGCAGTTGGGTGTGCTGCCGCTCAAAGATGCGCTGCAGAGAGCTCAAGAGTTGGAGCTCGATTTAGTTGAGGTTTCTCCTGGTGCAAAGCCTCCAGTCTGTAAAATTCTCGATTACGGAAAGTTCAAGTACCGCGAACAAAAGAAAGAAGCAGAAGCCAAGAAGAAGCGAAGCGAGACCTCGCTCAAAGAGTTGCGCATCCGCTACCGAACTGATGTTGGTGACCTCGAGGTCAAGCTCAAGCAGGCACGCGATTTTCTCGCTGAAGGTGACAAGGTCAAGTTCGTGATGCGTTTCAAAGGTCGAGAGGCGATGTACCTCGATCTCGGACGAGAAAAGTTCGAGCAGATCGTGCAGCGTTTAGCGGATGTCGCCGTTGTCGATGAGCGTTCGCCAATATCTGGCCGTCAGATTCACATCACATTTGCGCCGTCGAAATGAGCTCATCCGACAATGTTCCGGTAGCAGCGCCCTTTCGAGGGCACACGTGCCGCGAATTGTACAAAGCTATATTCGAGTCTGATGCGCCGGAGCAGGTAGTTCGCCAGCTACCGGCGCAGAGCCTCTTCATGGTCGTAAAGCACCAAGGCCTCGCTGCAGCGACCGATCTCATCTCGATGGCTTCGTTGGAGCAGTGCCGCTTGCTCTCGGATTTCGATCTCTGGACTGGAGATACGCTCAACGAGCAGGCATTGTGGGAGTGGCTTGCGCTTACGGATGAAACTGACTCCCTAGAGATTCTACAGAAGGTCGTCAAATTTATAGACTTAAAGCTTTTGGCGATACTCATCGGTAAGTACGTCGAGACGAAGGTGTTCGACGATGCTGTTGATCAGCCGCCAGGCGAGGGGTTCCATACCCCGGACAAAGGGTTCACCTGGATCGGAATAAAGACGGAGAATCCCGAGCATCACTTTCTCCTGGCGCGCTTGCTGGCTTTGATCTTCGAATCCAGTGCGGAGCTTTTTTATCAGCTGCTGGCGACCTCTTCGGTAGCGACGGTGTCGATGCTTGAAGAGGAGTCTTATCAAGAGCGCACCAAGCGACTCACGGCTGAGGGTGTGCCTGAAGCAGAGGCTACCGCTTTGATGCACGCTCCGTTCTCCCTAGCAGAGGCCCGCGTGGATCTTGCTGCTGGAAGTCAGCGCATAATCATAGAGGATATCAGGAGTATCGAGCCGCTCGTGTACGAGGCGCGCTCCACCCGCTACTTCGCCGAGTTGATGCGACGAGTTACCGATCACGAAGAGGTGGAGCTCGAGTTCTCCTACATCATGAACGCTGCAGTCGTCCGCTGGGGTATCGACTTCTCAGATCAAGAGAAGGTGTTGCTCCTGGCCGAGAAGGTGAAGGGAGCTATCAATATCGGTTTGGAGCGAGTAGTTGCAGATGGCAGTTCTACCGTGTCTGATGCCTACCGGAGCCTTGGCTTGACCAAGCTGTATCGTCTCGGGCTCACCGAGCTCGCTGCCTTGCGCCGTAAGGCGCAACGTATTCCGAAAGATGTTGCTCAAAAACTTGCAGAGGAGGACAAGGTTCTCTTCTCTATTTTGGCGTGTGCTCTAGAGCCTTTTCCCGAGATGCCTATCTTCCTGTCCGACGACGGTTCTGTTGCTAGCGAGGAAGGTGCTTTGACGAGTGGTCAGAGGCCTATCGAGAGTGTCCAGGCACTTACGACCGTGCACCGTTTGCTCGACAAGATCTCTGACGGGGCTCCTGTTAATTCGGTAGCTTAGGTCCCCAAGAGGGTTGCTGGTTCAAAGCTCCCCTCCCATTTTCTTCCAGCTGAAGGCTACGTAGTCCCCCGATCGTCAATTTTTACGAGCCTTTATCTGACAATTCAGCTGCGAGGCGTTGTCCTTCGGAGGGCGTATGCCGAAGGGGAGGTGTGGAGAATAGGAGCGGTACTCGCGAGCTCTGGATCCGTCAGTGTGGTGGTTTACAGAACAGCCCTACCAGCGGTGTATTTCGAGCTGCGATCATCGTCTCACTTTTTGTCTTTTTCGCCGTCTTCGTGCTCGGCACACGCGAATTGCACGCATATCCGATCACACTTACGTTCAAGACGGCATCCGGTCAGGGAGTGCCCAGCATCAAGATCCGCGGATCGCATGGCATCAATTCATTGTCGATGCTCACGACCGACGCGAATGGTAATTGGACCTTCGATACTAATTCGCTCTACGCGCTCGACGGTGTGATCGTTTTCTCTGGTGTGAATGCGGGCATGCAACTGAGCCCCGCAGAGGTGAAGGTGGCCGATCTGGTAGCGCGGGGCGTTCGAAAACAGGAGATCCTGGCGACGCCGAGTAGTCAACCGAGTACGATCGTCTCCTGGTCTTTTTACTCGTCAGGTACCACTCCGCTGAGAAGTCAGCCTGTTTCACTCGTCAATCCGCAGGTACTTGGTTGTGAGCAGAGGTTCACCGACCAAAATGGATACGTAGCGTGGTCAGTACCGAGGCCGAAGTCAAAGTGTGATGGTTTGACCGATGAAACTGGGTGGTTGCAGATAGTACCGCACGAAGCCCCTGGTATGCGGTGTTCGGCATTTTCAACCTACCGATCTACCGGAATGAAATTGTGTCCTCTGACTGGAGATGACGAAGCTGGAATAAGCGCAGCAACCTGCACCGCAATCGCCAATCCGGCGCCGTCACTCAGCTCCAAGATTCAGATCTCGGTTCAAGCTGCAGGTACCACCAACGGCGTGCAGGGCGTAACACTGGTGGGCAACTCCAACTTCATGGCGCTATCCTCTCGCGCTACCGACGCTGCGGGCAATTTCACCTTCTCGATCGGCAGCGTACCCGGCGCGTCGGCAACTACTGCATTCGAGATAGCACCGGTTGCCCAGGGATATGAATTCATTCCTCGCAAGCGTGACAGTCGTGAATGTGCGTTTTCCGCTAACGATACGTACGTCTGCGAATTCTCTGCCGTTCGTACGTTTTCACCGCAAGGTGCCTTGATTGTGGATGTAACGCAGTCAAGCCAGCCGATCAGCGGTGTGAGCATCACGAACTCGGTTACTGGGCTCGGATGTATGCCTTCCGAAGTAAAGTTCTCTGATTGGATGGGCAGGGTGGTATTGCCAGTGAGAACCCGTAAGGCGTGCCAGACGCTACCGGATTCTCCAGCGTGGGCGACGCCGGTGTCTATCTATCCAGCGATGACAGGGAAGCGATTTATCAGTAGTTCCGATTTTCAATACTGTCCGACATCGCTGCTGACCACCGCCCCGATTCAAGCATATGACCAGAGTAGTGGTGTCCAAAACTATTCGATAGCGGGACGAGTCATCGCGCTGGATGGTGGACCGTTCGCGGGGGTTCCGATCTTCATGAATGGTCAGGAAGCATCGCACACAGATGCAGCAGGACGTTTCGAGATATCTCCCATAGCACAAGGAACGAATGCGAAGATCGAAGCGCGTCTCAGCCCCTATGCGTTTGATCCGGAGTTCGAGACGTTCTCGAGCGTAGGGAGTAACATCGAGACTACGATTGTTGCTAGAGCTCCAGATCCGCTGGGCGGGGGCATCGAGCCGCCACAGGAATCCTGCCCCGTTAAAACGGAATATACTCTTCGAGGCAGGGTGTTGGATCGAGCCGGAAATCCGATTCAAGGCGCGCACATTCACAACAATAATCGTGAGGAGCCGGAAGCTACCACCGATTCTAACGGTACATTCTCCATCGTAGCTCCCTTCGGTAGTGACAATTGGGTCACCGTCGAGCACGAAGCGGCCTTGTTTAGTCCTGCCGGTCGGAGTTTGGTTGACACCGTATGCGACGAGGATGATCTCAATTTTCAACAGGTCGATTTCGCAAGTGCAACGGTTTCGGGGCGCGTGATTGGGGTCGATGGAAATGGGCAATCCGGTGTGCCGATCAAGGTCACAGTGAACGGCCTTCCGCTCGGCTTCGACCTTTCAACTGGCACTAATGGAATGTTCATGTTCACGGCGCCCTTAGGGTCAGAGGTTGTGATTGCGCCAGTATCGAATTCGACGGCGTACTTCTTCGACCCGAGTGTTTTGGGACCGCTCACCGTGGAGGCAGATGTCGAAGGTCTGGAATTTCGCATGTATCCAGCGGCGAGGACTGATGCAACGGTCACCGGTCGCGTAATCGATGTAAGTGTGCGTGGGGCTCCTGGTGTACCGATCGGAGTTACGGTGAATGGCCTTCCGTTCGGTTCGGATGTCAAAAGTGGCACAGACGGAATTTTTACCTTCACGGTACCTCTTGGATCGGTGGTCGCGATTACCCCTGATCCGAACTCGACGACCTACCTCTTCTATCCAACCGGTTTTGGGCCGGCTACCGTGACAGGAGATACATCCGCTGGGGAGTTTTACATGTACCCGGCGGGTCCGCCGCCTCCTACAATCGCTCCCCGCGCGACGTCAACTCCCTCTGTAGCGGTACCGTCGCCGACAGCCACTCCGTCCACCTGGATTCCGACTATAGCGCCTACTCAGGTGCCGGAACCTCGGATTACTAGTGCGCCTCCGGCAGCGCAGACGCCAACGCCACCGCCATCAACTACGTGGGCTCCAACGCCTATTGTGGCGCCTACGGAGACCTCACGAGGGCCTAGTGCGACCCCTGTTCCGATGCCCTCATCGACTCCGCCACCTGCATCCACACCACAGGTTCCACCGACTCAGACCGCACAGCCTACGGCGACTCCTGTGCTAACTGCTACTCCGGTGCCAACGCAGGTACCGATGAATACTGCGACCCCAGCCCCCGTCATCTTTGTGGCAGCCCGCTGTGGATCGAGCGCGAAGCAGTACGACTGGGTGATCGCTAACTTGGGGAGCGTGCAGATAGAGAGTGCGCGATGGAGAGTTTTCGATGCTTCCCAACCCTCAGTCAGCTTTGAAGGGGCGCTCTTCAGCCTCGCACCGGGACAAAAAATGGAGGTGTTCGATACTCCGCGGATGGATATCTCTCCGCGCTTCTACAGATTGATGGTGTACGTAATCGATAACCTTGGGCGGGAGCTTTCTTTGGCAGTAGAGCCTTGGGACCTGATCCGTTGTATGCAGGGAATTCCGACCCCTGAACCTACTACTCCGAGCGATCCCGGTGGGCCTCCTCCTGCACCGATCGAGAGCACGCCCACACCAGTTCCGGAGGTGCCTGTCCCAACTCTGCCGCCGGTAAGTACACCTCTGCCGCCGGTAAGCACACCTCTGCCGCTCCAAACGGCTGTGCCGACGTTTACGCCTACTCCGTCCTTCGAGCTCAACGTGGAGACTCGACACTGGCGCAATGGCCGTCCAATGACCGAGGCGCTGTTCCGCCAGATGGCTTCACGGGGAGTCTTGGTCATTCGAGGTCGATCAGGCACTCAGTTCGAGCAGCGCGTGCCGCTCTCGGAATTCTCTCAATCCCAGTACGACTACACCACCTTCCTCCCCGCTGGATCGTACCGCATAGGATTCTCGGGTGGTGTGCGGGTTGTGTCAGTGTTCCGAAAGAACGTCACCTCCTACACGTGTACAGTGGGCTCAACAAGAGGCGCACGCAATCGATGTCGCGGCATCCGGTTTGCTCTTCAGCCTATGAGCGGTGGACGACAACCGCTTCTCAGTGGAGGCCGTAGGTAGTGAGAACCAAAGTCGCACTTCTAACGCTTCTCTCATTCGTAATGTGTTCCGGTCTTTTGGTCACAGACGCGTATGCCGATTCCACCGTGCTGGAAGGCGAATACGTCATCTCGTCCGTATCTCCCGTTGCGTCGATTCGAGCAAAGGCGCTGGATACCTTGCAAGATTTGACTGAGGAGCCTCTCGAGATAGCGGATGAAGAGGGTTCTCTATTGCTGGTTGCGGATGCGACCAAAGAGGAGGTCAATCAAACAGGAGCGGACAAAGAGGAGGATCTCGAGGATGTTACGCTGTGCAAAGATCTGCGTCGCTACCTCAGAGCGCAGCGCATAGAGCGTAGACGTTCGGGTGCGAATACTATCATCCGGTCGATGGTGTGCGAACCGAATGGAGTATTTCGCGCTGCAGCCATACCGAACGATTCGCTCTTTTCGACCCTGTGGGGAATGCACCAGGCGAACGACGTGGATATCAACGCGCCCGAGGCGTGGGATAGTGGTGCGGACTGTTCGAGTCAAGTTGTCGCAGTGATCGACACAGGTGTCATGTATGATCACGCGGATTTGGCAGGCAACATGTGGCGTAATCCAAGTGAGCAGATCAACGGAATCGATGACGACAGCAACGGAGTAATAGACGACGTCTACGGATTCAATACGATTACCAATTCGGGAGACCCGCGCGACGACAATGGGCACGGTACTCACTGCGCCGGTACGATAGGTGCACGAGGAGGAAATGGGGTTGGCGTGGCGGGCGTATGTCACTCCATTCAGATCATGGCAGTCAAGTTTCTCGACAGCTCCGGAAGTGGTTCGTTGTGGAACGCCGTACGAGCTATCAACTACGTTACGGCGATGAAACGCAGGGGAGTAAACATCGTGCTCTCGAGCAATTCGTGGGGCGGGGGAGGCTACTTTTCGACGTTGCTCTCGGCGATGCAAGACGCACAGAACGCCGGACTGCTGTTCGTCGCAGCGGCTGGTAACAACTACAACAACAACGATGCAAGTCCCTCGTATCCGGCGAGCTACAATCTCGATAGTATCGTCTCGGTCGCTGCGATCGACAGATATGGTTCGAAAGCAAGCTTTTCGAATTACGGAGCGACTTCAGTCGATATTGCGGCACCGGGAGTTTCCATTGCATCGACATGGGTCGGTGGTGGATACAACACTATCAGTGGCACATCGATGGCTACGCCGCATGTTTCGGGAGTTCTGGCGTTCCTCAAGGCGCGCGCTCCGTACCTCACATGGCAGCAGCTCAAAGCCGCCCTTATGAGAGGGGATATGGTCAAGCCTCTAAGCGGGCTTCAGGGGCAGATGATAGTTCCCGGTATCCCTAATTTAGCCGCGCTGGTGAGTGATCCCTCAAGGTTCGTTCCAGTTCCGGTCACTCCCCTCCCTACAGCAACAGCGGTACCGACAGCGACCCCAGTGGCCACGCGCACGCCTACTCCAATCCCCACGGCTACCCCGCGGCCTACAATCACACCGACACCAACCCCTGCCTGGTACAACATTTCGGGAGCCATCACCGACGCCTCTGGTAATCTACTGAGTGGTGCGACGGTGACGTTACGGTTCAGTGACGGCACATCTCGTGCCGCCACGACCGGCCCGAGCGGAGAATATGTCTTCCTGTCGATTCTCAGTCCAGTGCGTTACTCGCTGACAGTAACCAAGGCAGGATACCAGTTCAATCCAGTGCAGGATGGGTATCTGGATAGAAACATGACGAATGACTTCCAGGCGCTACTATCCCAACTCGAGGTATCGGCGCGCGTGATTCGCGGAATCGACGGCACACCGATCGTAGGAGCCCGGATCACGAACGGCTCGTCCACTGCAATTTCAGACTCGCAGGGACTCGTGACTTTCTCCCTACCGTTCGGCGCGGCCTATTCGATGAAGCTCGAGCTACCCCCCGACGCGACTTACATTGTTCAGGATACCCTCAGCGGGGAGGCTGAAGGGGCGCTCAGGCGGACGTTTGTAGTGTTTTGATAACCATTGCTATTCTTGAGCCTCCGTAACAGGAATGAGTTTCCTCTGTGCTCCGTTATGTACCAGTCCACTATGCGCATCGACTCCACCATGAGCTTTCATTCGGAGAGCTGAACCCACTCTCGTATAACGTCCACGCCACCGTCAAACGATGGACGGTAGACGCCGACGTCTACCGTTTGTCGTCCGACGTCAACGTAATTCGTCAGCGTCAGCCATCAGATCACCACTAATCTCCAACAAAACACAGAGACTTATTCAGAGGCTCCTTACTTTTCTCCCTTTAGAAACCCAGGTCTTTGAGAAGATCATCAACATCATCCTGCTGTCCAATGCACTCCTGCTGCGGCTTCTCGTCTGTGGTGGGGATCTCGACCTTGAGTTGCGTGAGGAGAGAGACCATGCGACTTTCGAGCCCTTGCACGAGGTTGAGCACCTTCTTGAGAGCTTGGCCGCACAGGTCCTGAAACTCTTGTGTCATCACCATCTCGGTAGATATCTCTCGAGCTTCAGCATTCAACTCTCGGTAGCGTGCGGCAAAGTCTTTTATGAAAGAGGGCGCCTCGGGATGTTGCTGTATGCTCTGTTCGAGTTTCGATAGGTATGCGTCACCCTTTGCAAGTAGGGCTTCGTGGCGTTCCACCAGTGCGAGTAGCTTGTGAGTGGCTTCATTAGTAGCGGCTAAAACGTGCTCAAGTTTGCGTGCGGCATCGGGAATATTTGTCGACGTCATCGTTACAGAGGATGGATCGAGGCCTTCGCGGAGAGACCACACCGTTTCGTGGAAGGATTGAAGAATCTGAGCGATCCTGTCGTTTAGGCGGTCAATTTCCGCGCCGTGGCCGAATTTTTTAATCGCCTCTTTTACCATGGTGATGTCACCATGGCCGAGGCCTATGAGAATTTCTTCGAGGGCAGTCGCATAGTACGGGGAGGTCGCTTCGTTAGTTTGGACGATGGTTGTGTCGTTTTTGGTGCTCATAGGTCTCTGCAAAAAAGGGGCAAGTCGAGTGATTTTATGTGCTGCGGCAGTTACTTGGCGATCTTGCTGAAGATTGCGTCGATCTTTTGCTCGAGTGAGTCCACAGTGAAGGGCTTGATTATGTACTGTGACACCCCAGCCTTCGCAGCCTCGATGATATTGTCCTTTTGAGCCTCTGCGGTGACCATGAGAAACGGAAGGCTCTTAAGCTTGTCGTCTCCTCGGATCGCCCTCAGGAGTTCGATTCCCATCATGTTCGGCATATTCCAGTCAGAAATGACGAATTTGAACTCTTCGGATTGCAGCTTGTTGAGTGCGTCTGCGCCATCGACCGCTTCGGTGATGTTGTCGAATCCCAATTGCTTGAGAGATTTTTTGACGATCTGCCGCATGGTGGAGAAATCGTCGACGATCAGTATAGGCATGTGTCGATCAAGGTTATTCAGTGCTGACATTGTGAGTCCCTCTAGTGATGGTTACTTTGCTTCCGGTGAGCAGAGCTGCTCGCTAGGAAAGGTGCCCTGAAATTGCCGCTCCTGTGCGCGTACCTTCCAATCTTCCTCGTTCGAGATAGGATCCCTGCTATCTGCCTTGTGGCTCCAGTACTCGGGTTCTGAGCCCTTGCGTGAGTGTTTGGGATGCAGGGGAGTTTTGCACAGAACATCGCCTTGCTCCGCGATATAGGTCAGCCAGTATTTCGCGGCCTTGAGATCCGAGGCGTGGAAGACCTCTTGGAGCTTCCCATCGTCGGTGACTCGATAGATGACAAACGGTACGTTCCACTCCATGTCCCTTCCCTCCAAATCCCCAAAGTGGTCGAGCCTCGAAAGGTCTCGAGGCGCAGATCGTGGTCGGCCTGATTAGAGACCTCTTCACCACGTTCTTAGGGCTTATCGGCGCAAAGTGGTCTTGGGTTTACACTTGATGCAGGGCAGTTTGCGGGCAGGCTGATGCGCGACAGGTTGGCGCTATTTGGCGCAGCCCATCCAACGCTCTCAAGGGTTTAGCCTCATGTCTTCTCAGGCTATTGGCACTCGAATAGAGGTCGGCTGAAACTCGCGACGATCGTTTTCGACGGTCAACGCCTCCTCTCCCCAATCGTGGCCGACAAAGGCAGAGTTGAAAGGAAAGCGACCCTCTTCGTTCGGATTGTATGTAGTGCTGGTGATGTAGAACAGATGAGCCTCGTTACTGAGTACCTTGCAGCCGTGCAGTACTCCTGGAGGAATCTTCACGCACACTTCGTGGGCATCTCCGTCGATGGAGGAGTCTCCCATGTTGATAACGAGTTTCCTACGATAGGTCGGGCTCTCAGGTCGATTGTCGAAGAGCACTGTCTGTATCTTGCCGATTGGGCAGTACCACCAGTCGGTCTGGACATGGTGATAGTGCCACGCTTTGACTACATTCAGTTGCATCTTGCTGTGACTCCACTGGCCGAAGACTCCTCCCGTAAAGAGGTCGTCGGTCGAACGAATCACCTCTCTGAAGAAACCGCGAGGATCCTTGTGCGTCTTGAGCTTCTTGATGATGACACCGACGATCTCGTTGTCAGACGGCAAAATTGAATTGGCTTTCATATCTTCGGCGACTACACAGGTCATGATTTCGTCCCACGCTACACGCCTCGAATTGTCCTCGACGAGATACGAAAAAGCAAGCAGTTCATCGATGAGCTAAGTGGTTTTTGCGCTTGCTCGCAGGAGTCGGTCCATTATTGCCTCCCCTAAGCCGACGGGTTCACACGTGTCGACGATGATTACATCGAGGGACAAGCTATCGAGATCTCGTAGAGCAGCAAAGAGACGGGCAGCGACCTCTTCGAGATCTCCTTGATCGCTCAGTATCCTCGTTTCTGTCGGACAAAACGAGAGCTCGCGGGGGCGAAAGAGTATCGCGCCGATACGGGCGGGAAGTTGTGTATCTGAGGCGAGCATGTTGTGAAGCCGCACGGGTATGCGTGGGGAGTAGTGCTTGGCGAGAAGCCCGGGCGAGAGTTTCACCTCCTGCTCTTCCTGAGAGACCGTTGGACCGAGTACCGCTGTTTCGAGAACCTCTTCGAGCTTCGCTCGCGTGATTGCGCCGGGCCGCAAAATGCGTGGGCTAGGTTCCAGGAGTGAGAGCACTGTCGACTCCAGGCCAATACTGCAAGGTCCTCCATCCAAGATACACCGAACTTTCGAGCCTAGTCCGCTTCGTACATGTTCAGCTGTGGTCGGACTAACGTACTCCGATGGGTTTGCACTCGGGGCCGCTAGTGGACCACCGAATGCCGAGAGCAGTTTGAGAGCGGCCGGATGGTTCGGAACACGAATGGCCACTGTATCTCCGCCCGCAGATACCGATGGGGCAATTCCGTTCTTGCGCGGGAGAACTACAGAGAGAGGGCCGGGCCACAATCGGGATAGCTTTTCTAGGCGCGCGCTCACGAGATGTGGGTCGAATGATCGCGCAATATCGCAATATTTCGCGATAGCTGCTGGCTCAGCAACGTGAACTATCAGAGGATTGCTCGACGGACGGCCCTTTGCCTCGAAGATCTTACGAACGGCGCTCTCGTTGGTAGCGTCAGCTCCGAGGCCGTACACCGTCTCCGTCGGGAATGCCACGAGCTCCCCCGCTTTGAGAAGGCGTACAGCCTCAGCGATCGAGGAATCCGAAGGGGTAAGTGGGGGCGTGTTCACGCGCGAGAGTATACGTTGATCGCTGGTTCAGGGCAAAAGGCGGCTAGGGAGGGGAGGCTAAACCTGACACTCTCCCACGTGAACGTGCTCGTGCACCTGAACGTAAACGTACCCGGAACAAAAACATCAAGATGTTCGGGCACGTGCACGTTTACGAGCACGTTCACGTGCTATGTCCCAAAGTGCGACCACAGGGAAGTTTTGCTTCGCCTCCCTAGCGGCGTGGCTGGGGATCCCGCAAGAAGACCAGATTTGCCTTAGCCCAGCCCTTCGAACCGGCTGAGCCCGGAGCGATCGCTGCCAGCTCTCGAGGAGCCTCTTTCTCCTGTAATACGCCACTTAAGAGCAATCGGATCTCTGTCTTGGTAGGAGACGCACTCATTATTCTTATGGGCACTGTGGCGCTCTTGCGTTTACCCATCCAGGTATACATACCGGATAGGAGGTATGTGTCCCCTTTGCCCTTGGCGATGGAGGTGCTCTCGAACGTCGTCGAAGGTGGGTTCACGTGAGCAAGCGCAGTCTGCAAGAATACCGCCTGCAGAATCTGATCGGGGCTCAGCTGCGCAGATTGGAGATTAAGGGTCATCTTCACGAATGATCGTTCTAGTTGATCCAGGTCAAGGCTGAGAGTCCCCTTGAAGTCTTTGAGTGCGCCCTGCATCTGTAGCGCTGGGGCTTTAGAATCTACCCCGAAGTTGATCGAAGAGGACGAGCGCGACAAAACCTGCTGAATAGGTAGAGAGGCGGCAGCTTTGGGATACCAACAGAGTGCGAAAATTAATAAAATCAGGAGGTTGGTGCGTTCTTGGTGCGCTGCGACTCTCATATGCTCTTAAGGCTACAGTATCTGCAGGGGAGAGGACCATAGGCACAAAAAAACTTCCCTCCATAAATCTGCAAGCTCTTTCCAGAAAAAATCGAGAAAAGTGACCTCAACAGATGGTTCTGTTCGTATTCCGTGATATCCTCCCGACCCCCCAGCAGCCGCATTGAGGAGTGCTCGGGGTGCTTGTGATCGGACCTGTGGATCCTTGCAGTATTCCGTACGGATACCGCCAGGAGCATTTTGTAGAACCACAACATGTCGAAGAAGCTCGAACGCTCCACTGACCAACTCTTCCATGGCCTCGTCACAGAGGGCGCGGACGGTTGTGGTGTCCTGCGAGTTGTGCATTTCGATGTCACCGATCAAGGGGTGTCGTTCCTGCGCCGCAATGGCGATGAAGTGGAGTTGCTGCCGTTCTCAGTTATGCGTGTGCGCAAGGCGGAGTGTGGTCGCAAAGGCACTGCCTTTCAAGGTAAAGCGCAGTTTCCGATTCTATACGTCAAAGATTTCGATAGTGTCGAAGCGATTCGGCGCAAGGCACCTGCTCGCGTGCTTCATCAGCTTTCGGGGCTGATGCCGAAGCGACGCTCCTTGAGTGATTCCCTGCGGCTCGCAGCCGGGGGGATAGCCATGGCTGTGGCTATGTTGTGGGCGATTCCATTGCTCTAGGGAAGCGAGGCAAAACCCCTCCCTGCTGCGAAAGGGGATCTTTGATTGCTCTTCGATTTTCGCGACAAAGAAAAATCCTCAATGTATCGCAGAGGATACATCTGCGGTTTTTC
>JBILEW010000081.1:0-18643 GCA_044351885.1 Bdellovibrionota bacterium | reverse complement strand
AGCTTCCACCCGAGCGGAGGTTCAAATTAGTTGCAACTATCGCACAATTACTCTCGTCAGCTATCCACGACGCGTGTCTCCAGCAGAAAGAGCTCTTCGAAGCACAGTTTCCTTCACCTGACACGTTCGGCAGTGTCCATTGTACGTTTGCTCAGATGCTCTCAGAGATAGAGGCATGCGCTCCGGAAACATGCGAGGAGGCGCTCTATTCACTCGCTAATCGTATCATCCTCTCAAGCAATTGGTGGGACGTCTTCACGGTTAATCTACTTAGCACCGGCTTTTACAACGAAGATATGACTCACGAGGTGCGCGCTGCTTTGCAGGACTTCATTATGCCATATATGGTAAATTGCAGCGATGACATGCTCTCCTCGTGGAGCTGCTTTAAGCCGGGGCAGAGCAGCTATCCGACTCCAAGCGATCTCGCCAGTACGCTAAAGCTCCTTTTACAGGATGTAACCTCGGATGCTGATTTTACTCAGTTTCGCGAATACCTCGAGTTCTCGAAGGTAATGAAAAGCCCGGCATCGTCGGGCTGGATTGACCATATCTCTCTTGAGAGTATGTGCGCCATTTTTAAGACCTACGTAACTGAGTTTAAGCACCAGGGGTGGCGCATAGCACCACTGCAACACATGATGGCGAGTTTTGGCCAACTCCCTTACATACATAATCACGCTCTCGTGGACAGCATAGTAGATACCGTACTGACTAAAGGTATCGCCCCGGCCATGCAAAGATTTAGGAGCGATATCTTTAGCTCCGATCGACCAGACGTCGTACCCTCAACACCGATCGACGTTTTTCTGCTCTGCATAATACTCAATGTCGGTCATGCCGAATTTACCTCATCTCGCCCCGCGCACGAGATCATGCTTAACTTTGCGCGTGCAAGTAGACGAGGTTCTCTGCGTCCGCTTCCGTCGCACTGGAAGCCGCTTCCAGTGATTGAGCTCCCGACTATTAAGACCCCCTCGGAAGTTGTATTAGATGCCGACGTCTTATCGGCATTCGGCGAAGTTATCGGCAAGCTACAATCTGCGATGTCCCTAGTGAATCCGCTGTACGGCCGTCTACGAGCGCAACCTCCCGCGTCGCTTAATCAGGATGCGGAAGGCCGCTTCTTGGCGCAACTGTTGTACAATGATCGATATTTTCAGAAATCTAAAGCTGTAACGAGAGACTCTTCGCACAAAGACACTCGAGAGAAGCTACTACGTACAGTAGAGTTTCTCTTCGAAGGATTATCGGGTGGTCTTAAAAACAATATCACCTGTGTAGCAGATCCGGAGGTAAGGGCTGAGATTAAGTCAAAGCTACACCTTGATACCCTTCATCGCTACATAGCGGATGAATATCAGAGATACGAGTCGGCACCATTCCGGAAAGACAAGCCACTGCGCGTAGGATTCATCCCAACTCGCGGCGTCTTTACCGAATTTGCTGGTTATATCTGCGACACCTGTCTCGTTGAAGCCGCCGATCTCGTGCAGCGACACCCCAACCTTGTTTTTGTATACTTCACCAGACAGACCGCGAATCCCGATAAGACCCTTTCAACATCCTTTGCAGGCGGCTCATTAGTAGTTGAGATCACCATCAAAGATGAACACGGTGGTGAGCGGCAAGCGCTTATGATTCGAGGCTTTAACCCGTCAAGCCAGCTCCTTAAGAAAGTAAAGACAAGTGAGATCTTCAACCATTTCGTCGCGTACCTCTCTCAGATTGCGAGCGCTAGCGGAATTGACACGATTGTAGTTCCGCAAGACGACTCATGGGGTATCGCTCTGTCGAATCGACCTTTCGTCTTTGAGCATATCAAGGGTCACTACATGGATCGGGGAGCAGCGATGTACACCGTAGCAGATGTGCATGCTGCCACAATTAACAACGTGCCGGTACATCGTGTTGTTTCAATATGGGAGGCTACGTAGGACGGCGATACAAAACAACACATCGACCTCGTTTTGCTTCGCTTCCCTCGAACCTTAACTTATTGCCTCATGCCCGATCTTTGAGCTGGCGCTTCCCCACACATGGGCCGCGGAGCTTCCGCTCCGCTAGATAGTAGCATTACTACTTAAGCTGTGGGCGGACTAGAAAGTCCGGGGTGTCCCTGCTCTGACACACAATGGTTCACCTACTTTTTGGTAGGCTCCCACGGCTTGTCACCCGGAACCTGAAACACTCGGTGATCTGACTTCATGACCGGATCGAGCGACACGGCTTTACTCAGCTCGTCGAGGACGAATTTGATGCGCTTTCCACTCTCCTCGACTAGTCGCGCCGCCTCCTGGCGATCCTCAGGCTGCGCTGATGCGCTCTTTAGGATAAACGCAGCACCTAATACCGCCCCCAGCGGATTGTTAATCTCATGACGCAGAGTATCCACAAGCGTTCGAACCGTGTCGACTACCGTTGCTTTGTGTCTAACCTCTTCAAGCTCCCGCTGCGTACGATTTCGATCGACAAGTCCAAGAACAAGTGGCTTAAAGCTCGGATCTCTGACTTTGTCTTTCGAAAGAAAATACGTGGCACCTGCGCGCATAGAACTGCCGGGAATCTCCGGGTCTGGATCGGAGCTTACTGCTAGGATCGCCAAACCTTGCAGCTGCTTCTCGTTCATGAGCTCAAGCCCAATACCGTCAGGTAGATGATGGTCGAGAATTACGAGGTCTGGCTGCAGCGCTGGATTACCCCTGATTCCATTTTGCGCCTCGGCTATAGAGGAAAAAATGACCAATGCGAGGTCGGGAATGAAGGATTTAAGGCGCATCGAGAGGATCTTTCGAAACTCTGCGCTGTCATCCAGGATGATTATCGTTGTTGCCATCTAGTATCCTCTTCTATACTAATGTCTGGCGTGTGGCATAGTCCTTGTAGAGCCCTTCGGTAGCTCTCAACTCTTCATGAGTGCCGTGCTGAAGCATGCGTCCTTCGTGCATGACGTAAGTGACATCTGCACTCTTCACCGTGGCGAGTCGATGCGAAATCAAAAGTACGGTGCAATTCGGGAGCCAAGCTCGAACTGCCGAGAGCACTCGGGCCTCTGATTCACTGTCGAGACCCGAGGTTGCTTCGTCTAGTATGAGTAGCCTCGGGTTCCTCAACAGCGCGCGCGCTATGGCAATCCGCTGCCTTTGGCCGCCACTCAGTTGCGCCCCATGCTCGCCTAAAGGTGTGTGGACGCCCTCCGGTAATGTGGTTACAAAATCCAAAAAGTCCCATTTTTGCACCGCCTCGAGCACCTGCTCACGAGTACAGGTCCGATTACCGAACGTAAGGTTCTCGTAGAGCGAAAAACCGAAAAGGTGTGGCTCCTGAGGTACCCACGCAATTGAGCTCCGAATCTCTGGCTCGCTGAGGGACGATAAAGAGCAACCATCAATCGTAATGTCTCCCAGGTCCGGTGAATAGAAGCAGAGAAGCAGTTGAACGATAGAGCTCTTGCCCGACCCCGACGGTCCGACCAGCGCTGTCGTCTTTCCAGGCAGTAATTCGAGGCTGATATTGTCCAAGACTCGGACGTCGAGGCGATCGGGGTACGAGAACGATACGTTTCTTAGCTCTACTGAGAGAGGTTTGGTCTGGAAGCCGAGCTGAGCGTTATCCCGCAAGAAGTCGATCTCATTCCTGCCGTGTATAAGTTCGAACACTCGCTCGAGCCCTCCAAGGCTCTGCATCAACTCAGCATATGCGCTCACCAGGAAGCTGAATGACACCGCGACGATCGCCCCGTATAGAACGAAGGCAGCCAAATCGTTCAACGGAAGCTCCTGTACAAGAACAAGATGGATGCCGAACCACAGAACTGCCAGCAGGAGCAAGTTCAATACAGTACTTGCTCCCGAGGAAAATGCTGCGGCTATCACTGTGCGTCGCGCGCCGCTCTCGAGAACATCCGTATTAATCGCAGTGAACTTGTTGCATGCATCGCTTTCTGCCGCTAAGGCGCGCATGATCTTGGCACCTGAAAAGCACTCAGAAGCAAAAGCAACGAGTCGTGCTAGCGAGCTTTGATATGATTTCGACGCTTTCTTCAACTTCCCGATGAACCCCACTGAAACCAGCATCATGACGAGTACGCTCAAAACGATGGCTGCAGTCATCCGCCACGACATCCACAGCATGAGAGCGATACCGAGCACAACCTGCAAACCGTAACGCAAAATAACAGAGAGCTTCATCGAGACCGCGTCTTGGACCAGCGCGGCATCAGAGTTTATTCTCGATGCGAGATCACCTGAGCGGTTGCGATCGAAAAACCGGATATCCTTCGAGACAATCGCGCGAAATAAACGACCGCGGACGTCGTGGAAGACCTGTTGCCCCACCATGCCGAAAAGATACGAGCGACAGAAGAACGCCAGCCCTTGCAAAGCAAACAGAAGCCCGAGCGCCACCATCCCGATGTGAAGTTTCCCGAGGAGCATCGGAAACACGTTTGGCTCGAGCGCTCGGCGAATAATCTCGGGAAATACGAGATTGGTGGCGCTGCCAACAAAGAGTGCTACGAGAGCGCACACGAACTTAAATCTGTACGGTCTCAAGAGCCCGATTAGTCGGAAAAGGGAAGAGAGGGTAGACATCCGCGTCCTCGAGACCGACTCACCTGTCAAACGATTTTTCATGGTATGAACCGAGGCGCTTTCACCCCGCTCTCGGAAAGTGTAGTCACGATAACGGCACGACATTTCGGTATACCCGGGGAATTAGCGACCAAACGCGACCTCGCAGAGGGTTTCCTAATGCAATTCGCGGAAGAATACCGTATAGGAGGAGCCAAGGTCAAAAAGGGGCTTCGAACCGTCGCTGATATGAGACTAGAGGGGCGCCCGGCATTCGATCTGTGGGAGGCGCTTGTAGGCTGCATGCTAGACACATCGATACTGAGCGCTTTCGAACATTATCGGCGAGTACCCCTCGTGACGGAGATCTTCACTCGATTACTATCCGAGCTTCCAAGCACAGTTGTGTATCACGCCTACTCACACTCTCAAGATGTATTCGAGGAAGCGCTGCGGTTTGCTGTTATTGCGGGTCTCCAGTCCCGAGATATCGAACTCATTGCCATAGCAGCAGCATTCCACGACGCTGGCTTTATCACCTCTTCCGGGCCGAACGAGTCGATCGCTGCTGAACTCGCGGTGGCGGGTATGCGCCGGGGGGGCTACTCCGACAAGGAATGCGCCCTCGTGCGACAGATGATTCTAGACACTGCGCTCATCAGCTCCCCTCAAGGGTTGGTACAGTCCCCTTCTACACCGCTTTCCGGCTATCTACTGGATGCCGACCTGAGCAATCTCGGGCGCGAGGATTTTTTTCAAAAGGGCGAACTTCAGCGTCAGGAAACAAACAGCGATGAGGTCGCGTTTTGGAAAGCAACCCTCTCGTTGATTAAGGCACACGCCTGGATCACTCCGGTTGCTCGCGCTATGCGGGATACAAAACAGCGGCGAAATGTCGCGTTACTGGAAGAAAAGCTAGCGGCTTCTGCCTGATGAGAGGGGCTGAATTATGGACGCGCTGTCAGCACCCCCCTGAGCTTGCGGCTCAGCTCAAGATCGGCTGCAACGATCACATTCGACAACACTCGCTTGGGTGAGGCGCGAAAGCTCCCCATGGGCTCGCCAGAGAAGTGCGACACCACGGCCCCTGCCTCCGCGGCAACGAAAGCGAGCGCACCTCCATCGATCGCCTGACAACTGCTAAGTACGATCGCGGACGCCTTACTATCAAGTAGATCGGTAGAATCGTGCTCACTCGACCCGTCTCGATAACAAAAGGCCAGATCTCGAACGACAAAATGAGGAGTAAGCATAGCCTCGACCGCCGGTGAATTGAAGAGCAGGATCGGACCATCGTTGGGTTTGACTACTACCTTGGTACCCGGCGCTCCCTGAGCCATCTCGCGAGTAGAAAGCACGAAAGCCCCCTCCCCTTTTACTGCCACATAACATCGATCTCTGCGCGGCATGTAACACAACACACCTACAATCTCAGTCCGGTCATGAATAGTTACGATTATCTGGAAGTGATCGCGATTATCGATGTACGAGCGAGTGCCATCGATCGGGTCGAGCAGTATCTCCAGCTCACTATCATGTGGGAAATACTTCGCATTGAGCGAATGTTCACCCTCTTCCGAGAAAAAACTCACCTCGGGAAATCGAGAGAGGAGAACTACCTCGAGAAAGCTTTGAATGGTGAGATCAGCATCCGAAAGAGCGTGATGGAATATGGTGCTCCCCTCTTTGGCCGGGTGTGTGCCGATGTTCCCCTGTATCTGCACGCTGTAGCGGCCAGCCGCGATCATGAATGGCAGCAGATGGTTGATTATCTCTCTCGGGGTCGACATAGGTGCGCTTCCTCTGTGTGTGATGCTCCCAGACTAGTACCCTGTCTTGGACTTTTTATCACCTACCTGATTGCTTGTTGGATGGGGGACTGTCTCCCGGATCGCTTGGTCTGTTCATAGCAACGGCCGGCAGGGAGGGGCTTTGGCTCGTTTGGCTAGGGAGGCGAGAGCGATTCATGAACGGATTTCACATGTTGGGGTTGATTGTGGGCCTGACAGGGTGTGCAACGACTCAGGATCGGATAGTGCAGGGTGTGGTCGGAAGTGCCCCTCCATTAGAGTTGAGTAGTGGGCGGGAACAAGCGTAGAGTCTGGATGCCAATTCGATGGCGACATACAACAACTAGACTGTGGGGAATGAGCTAGCACGTGGACGCTAAACCTGAACCTTCGAAACCGATCCACATTCCAAATGTTTCGAAATCGAAACCACTATCGAGTGAAGCATCCTCGAATCCCTTCGACTCGCTCAAGTTTACTGCTGACACTCGAGCTTTGCTTGCCCCCGCTCCACGCGAGATCGAGATTCGGTACCTCCTGCCCCCTCACCTGCTTTCGTCTATAGTGGGGTCCAATCAGCCGAAAGGGATCACTCAACACTATTTCCCTCACTCAGATTTGAAGAGCCTCTTGAAGCGCTTCTCCGTACACGCCCTCGTGGCAGGCGCAGACACCTTTACCAGCGCACGGGTGCGGAAAACACAGAATCCGAGAGGAGAGATCTCCTATGACATCGAATTCAAGGGGCCCAAAGAGAAACTGTACGGGCTAAGAATCTCTCGTGCTGAGTTTGGCTTATCGATATCTCGATCAGAATTTAAAGAGCTCCGAGCTAAGGCGACTGCAGGGATGGTTCGTAAGCTGCGTTACGAGGTCGAGGGAAGCATACAAGACGAGCGTAATACCGTTCCGACTGTCGCACAAATTGATGTCTTTAAGATGGCAGGGACTCCCCCACGACGGCTGAAGCAAGAGTACATAACCGTAGATGTAGAGTTGAACGAAGAGCGACTCTTAGCTCCGTTTTGGCATGGACATCATTCCTTCTCTTTTTTATCAGACTGTGTCGACATGGTCTCAAACGGAAAGAAGATTAGGCGTAACCTATCATCCACAGAGGTGGCTCATCATGGATTGGGCAAAAAACAATTGGCTGCCCTAGATAAGGCCACTGCGATACTAATTCAACGCAACCTCGCGAAGGCGGAGTAGTAAACGCTACATCCTCTCTAGGGGGCGAATACCGAGAAGCTCGAGTGCTTTGCTCAAGACTGTTCGAGCCGAAACGAAGAGGGTCAGCCGAGCTGCTGCTACTGTTTTATCCGGCTCTCCCAGCACCCTCATCTTCACGTACGCACGAGAGATCGCCTTGGCGAGATCCAATGCGTAATTACAGATCGTGCACGGCTCATAGTCTTGCGCCGTCTTTTCAAGCGCCGAGGAGAATCGTCCCATAATGGTACAAAGCTCCCATGCCTCCTCTTCCGGTAGCTTGTCACCGACTGCAGCTTCTCCGACAACGATCCCTTCTGCATTGGCTCGCTCCTCCATACTGTGAAGACGTGCCACTGCGTACATGAGATATGGTCCTGTGTCACCTTTGAAATTGAGAGCCTCTTCCCAGCTGAAATTGAACTCCTTGTTGTTCGTCCGGCTGAGGTAGTTGAAATAGACAGCGCCGAGACCGACGGCTTCCGCCACAGCCTCGACATCTACTCCTGCCGGCCGCTTCGAAACCTCGGATTCATACGCATCACGTGCTCTATCGTGCGCGTCCTCCAGCAGAGCATCGAGCGAAACGTCAGCCGAATTCGTTTTCATCTTGCGCGTACTGATGCCCGGAACGTTTCCGAACGGAATGTGAACTATCTTTTCAGCCGCGGGATGATTGAGCCGCTGCATGATCGCCTTGAGCTGCTTGAAGTGCAGCGTCTGAGGTGCGCCAACGACGTAAAGAATCCTGTCTGGGTGATAGGTCTTTTCACGATAGTCTGCCGTTATGACGTCGCGGGTGAGGTACAACGTCCTGCCATCCTCGGTGAGCAGTCGCGCGAAGCCCAGGGGTTCGCCGAGATCGACCCCGACAGCTCCGCGGGAGTTTTCGAGAATCCCGCTATCTTGCAACACCTTTACGTAGTCATCGAAGAACTGGATGTAAAAGGATTCACCGTTCCAGGAATCGAAGTGGATACCCATGCGGGCATACGTTTTGAGGTAGTACTCCTTCGAAACTTCGAGATTCCACTGCCAAAACTCCTTTGCTTCTGGATCTCCGGCTTCGAGCCTTTTGAAGTAGTCGCGTGCGATCTCGTTTACTAGTGGCTTGTCGAGCTCTCGTCCTTGGTCCTGTTCCTTTCTGAGCAGGTTCGCTTCTACGTAGCGTCCCACTAGTTCGTTCATGTCACTACCAGGCTTTCCCCAGATCTTGCAGCCTGCGTACACAAAGCCGAACTGTGTTCCCCAATCCCCGAGGTGATTGATGCTTGTGGTGGTGAAGCCGAGATGCTTGAAGACGTTGTAGAGCGAGAATCCGATGATGGTTGTCCTCAAATGCCCGATGTGGAACGGCTTGGAGATGTTGGGCGCTGAGTAATCTATTAGAATCACGCCTCGATCCCTTCCTGCGCCATACGACGAGCCTTCGCTCAACACACGCGCGGTCGTCTCAGTGATGACCTTGGTACGGTCATAGAAGAAATTGAGGTACGGCCCCTGATTTTCAGCCCTCTGAATCCCCTCTGGAAGACTCAGGAGAGCTTGCAGCTTTTTCGCACACTCTTGTGGAGGAAGCCCCCAATCCTTTGCAAGCAAGAAGCAGGGGAACGCGAGATCTCCGTGCTTAATGTCCTTGGTAGGAACGAGGTTTTTGGCGATTAATTCGCGAGAGAGGGTGGACGCTGTGTGAATTGCTTCAACAAGGGATTCTTTCATATGTGAGGCGGAACTCTAACAAACAACGGCAAACTGAGCAAAACGCGGAAGTCGCGCCTAGCACTTCGTATTAGGCGGGGGCAGTTTTGCGCCATTTGTCGAAATCTGGATAGCCGGCTCGCTCGAGTAGTTTCTCGTCTACTCCGTGCTCGACCGCCTCGCTGAATCGCGCCGCGGAGATATAGGCGCGCAACTTCGCCAGGGCTCCCTCGACCTCTTGTCGCAGCGTTTGCAGCTCTGTGCTCGAAATAGCGGCCTTCAAATCGTCTAGTTTCCTCATGCGCTCTGTTAGGTATCGAATCTCCAAGTCGCGGCGAGCACTCTCGGACGATTCAGATGGAGCCCGCGATGCCGTTGGACGTTCTTGGCTGCGCCTGCCGAAGTCCATCCTGGCCTGAGGAGATTCTCGCTCTACCCTGTTGGACTTCTCTCCCGGCAACACGAAGTCGAAGGGCTTTTCCACAGCCCGGTACAGAAAGCCTTGGGGGTTCTTACTGACAAGGTGACTTCCCGAAGCCACGAGCTTGTCAAAATGCTCTAGGATCGCCGCTCTGCGCTCCGCCGCGTCCCTCCCCTGCCCTGCCACGAGCTTACGAGCTTGCTTTTCGGCGATCCCTCGCTGGACCAGCGCGTCGATCAGCGGATCACTCTCGCCTTTCACATCGAAGAAGGTTTGCGAGCCACTCGCTTTATCAGCTCTCGCCTCTGCCGCACTCGGCTGTTGAGTGCTCAATGATTTGCGCGGCGGTTGAGCAGCTTGCAGTACGATCTCCGTCGACTTTCCTTTGCCGATGAATTCGTAGCTACTCAACATGCCACGCTGCTTGAGTTCGTCGAGAGCAGGCTCGAGCTGCTGTCGTAGCGAACTCGCATAAACGTAATTACGGGAGATGCCGATCTTCTCGTGGGCCAGCGTAAACAGATTCATCTGAATCCGAGAGCGATACCAGAAATGCTTGTCGAGATAACGGTAAAGCCGCTTCGAAACAGCGCTCTCGAGATCGAGATAAAAATCCAGGTCCAGTTTTTTTATGAATCCAACTTGGAACGAGGTGAAGAGAACCTCGCTCCACGTGAAGAAGCTCGGCCGTGTGTCGCGTCCATCGTTGATCTCGTATTCGTCGATGATGCCGAAATTACGTGTGCTGTGGAGCTTGCTCTCATTGTCGTAGAATGCGTTCGTAGCCTTAATACGCACACCACTCAAGCGATCGAGCGCGTTCTGCAATCGTGTATAACTTCGACCCTCAGTGGTCCAACGCAGGATCTTCAAGAGCTCGTATCGAGTGAAGTACACCTTGCGTTGTCGCAAACCATCATCTGCCGTAAGCTTGAGTAGACCGAGCAAGACCTCGTCATCGGAGGATGTAGGCAATCCGAATTTATCTGCGCCGGTGATGATCCACTTGCGATTGACGAGGTCGCCATTCTTGCCCTTCACCGCATCGGTGAATTCGAGCGTCTTTACCGAAGGGTCAACGCGCTTGGAAAGTACCGTCAGGGGAAATTCGGCGAGGTTCATCTCGTCGCGCGCGATCTTCACCGAACCAGGGTTGAGGTTCAATGAAACTGGCATAGCAGCGATATCCGACGAGGCGTCGGAGGTTTCCACTGCGAGAGCACCTATGCCCATCGTGCGAAACGTATCGCTGTCAGTAGTGTTCGCCATACGTAACGATCCTGCCTAGTGAGAACGTATACCTCAAAGACTGCGAGAATTCAGGTGAGCTGTGGAGTCTGGGGGAACTGCCGTCGGATCACCACCAACAATCCCAACTTCCAAATCGCCGACACCATAGCTTAGTTTTAGTTAGTTAAACAATCTTTTCTTAAGAAACATGTTACTAGATGAGCGGGAAAAAAACTAAGGAAATTTAGAGCCTTAGTGTCGATTTTTTATTTCAGATCACGACCTTTTTATGCTCTCTTCACGAGTCTATTTTACCTCGGTTCTCGAATCACTGAGGGTCACATCACGAGCATCCTTCTCTCGTATCACGAGTGCTCTTACCCCGATGCACGAATTGAAAAGTACGTAGGCTTTACCGGAGGCGTAGCGGAGAGAGCGAAGGCAATAACGTCGAACTATCGTGATTTGAGCAGTAGAATGAGCCCATTTTTTCTTATCTCAGTTCACGAACAACGGCGCACAGGTCCATCATTTGAGCCGAATGCGAATGCTCTGCAATTTTTCATCGTGAATTGACTTAAGTATAGATTTTACAAGCGAACTCTGCGAGATTCCTTACCTCAGTTCACGATGGCGGAGGAACCACAGTGGCAATTACAATAAGTGTCGTTAACCAAAAGGGCGGAGTTGGGAAGACCACAACGACCGTGAACCTCGGAGCAGCGTTGGCTTCTAAAGGCAAGAAGGTCTTACTGATTGATATAGATGCTCAAAGCAACCTGACCACCCACTTGGGTTTGGGCGTAAAAGAGGATCCAGATGATCTGAACGAGGTCGCACAGGGCCCAGAGTGGACTGTGTACGATGTGCTTAAGGGAACAAAGCGCATCCAGGATGTTGTCATTCACCGCTCACAGAATATCGATGTCGTTCCATCGAGCTTGCTATTAAGTGCAGCAGATCTTGAGCTGGGTGGTGTTGTCGGTCGTGAGCTTCTCTTGAAGAGGGCGATCGAGAAGGTGCGCGACCAGTACGATGTCATCTTGATTGACTGCCCACCGACACTCGGGTTGCTCTCATTGAATGCGTTAGCTGCCGTCGATAAGGTAATCGTTCCGGTGCAGAGTGAGTACCTTGCTTTGCACGGAGTTAGGCAACTGCTTGATACGATTGATCAAGTTAGGAATGTCTACAACCCGACGCTGGTAGTTGGCGGCGTTCTTATTTGCTTACACGATAGCCGTAAGCGTCTGGCGAGAGCGGTAGCAGACACAATTCGAGCATACTTCGGGCAGCTCGTGTTCAGCACCATCATCCGTGAAAATGTCGCCCTAGCAGAGGCTCCAGCTAAAGGACAGACGATCTTCGAGTACATGCCCAAGAGCCCGGGAGCGGAAGATTACAGCCTATTGGCAGAGGAGGTTTTGAATGTCAAAGCGTAGTTTCTCGTTTTCCAACAATCCACTTATGCAGGGACCAGCGCTTGATGAGCGAGGGAAGGGGGGCGTTCCATACAAAGAGATACCGCTATCAGCTATAGAGGCAGATCCGAACCAACCTCGGCAGATCTTTGACGAGGAAAAGCTCAAAGAGTTGGCAGAGTCGATCAAGCTTTACGGCGTCCTAAGCCCAATATTGGTGCGAGCGGGAAAGCTCCCAGGTCGCTACACTCTAATATCGGGAGAGCGTCGATTTCGTGCCTCTACTATCGCCGGATTGGCAACCGTTCCAGCGATAGTGAACCAAAGTGAGGATGCCAACGGCCGAATGTTGGCTATGCAGCTGGTAGAGAACCTGCAGCGAGCTGATTTGGCGCCCCTCGAGCGGGCCCATGCAATAGGGGCTTTGAGAGATGCGCACAATTTAAGTATTCGAGAGATCGCCGAGAAGCTCAGTATCTCGAAGAGCGCAGTACAGAGAAGTCTGGAGATACTTCAGCTTCCTGACGATCTTTTGAACGCCCTTAGAGAGGGTGCTGCAGAATCCAAGGTGCTCCTGTTAGCGAAGATTGAGGACGAGACTATTCGTGCCAGATACCTCAAGGACCTGGATGTTTTCACGCGTGCTCAGCTGGAGAAGGACTTAGAGTCGAAGGAAGATGCGGGGGTAGAGCCCTCCAATCACGACTCCAAGGTAATTAATGCAGAAGACCTTAGAATAGCCGATGAGATCCAGCGAGCTTTGGGGATGAAGGTGCGCCTCAATCGCGCAAGTGCAGAGGCGGACAACGGGAAGCTAACGATCGAGTTTTATGGGGAAGGGGACCTTCAAATACTCTTCAGAAAGCTCGTGGCAGAGGGATAAGATGTCCCACCGTGGGACAGTCTCTAATATCGTGAATTGACAATGAAAGGGGCGCAATTCGTTGTGTCCCACGGTGGGACAGTGAATAAGGTTCACATTGGGCTTGGGTATCTAAACTCCCTGGCTCCCTGGAACGGGAGGGGGGGCTTCGCTCTACAACCTATAAGAGAGCTTTTGGCCCGTCTGGGGGACCCACAAGAGAGCCTTCCTTTGCTCCACATAGCCGGGACTAATGGCAAGGGTTCCGTATCTGCGGCTCTGGCCTCTATTCTAGGCCAATCTGGTTATCGGGTTGGGCTTAATACCTCTCCACATCTTGAGGATCTCAACGAGCGGGTAGTTGTGGATGGTTGGCCCGTCGGTGATGAGGTGCTAGGGGAGCTTGCCTACGATCTGCGTGCGGCAGCGCACAAGGGAGGGGACCAGATATCCTTCCATGAGGCTATAACCGCGCTCTCCTTTCTGTGCTTTCGAGAGCTAAAGGTTGAATGGGGGGTCGTTGAGGTCGGTTTGGGGGGGCGTCTTGATGCTTCTAATGTCATTTCACGACCCGCCGCTACCGCCATAGTCACGATCGATTACGACCATCAACATATCCTAGGCAACTCACTCGCAGAGATTGCAGCGGAAAAGGCCGGCATCATTAAGCCCGGAAGCCCTCTGATTAGCGGGCGGCTGCCCTCGGAAGCGCTCACAGTAGTGAGGCGCATGGCTAAAAATGTAGCGCACCGCCAGCTCGGGCTCGACTATGATGTCCGGAAGATTGAAGGTCAGGAGAGACGATTCGAGTATTGGAATAAGTTTTCACCTTCAGGGGCGAATATAACTTTTGAATTTGAGTCTCCGCTCATAGGTATTCATCAGGGGCACAACATGGCAGTCGCCGCTGCAGTAGCTTTAGAGGTGGGATTGACCCCTGAAGCTTGTAAGCAGGGTATAGAAGCCTCCTTCTGGCCCGGAAGGCTGGAGCAATGTGATGTTGCTGGACGATCCCTGGTGCTCGACGCAGCTCATAACCCAGCAGGAATAAAGGCATTTGTCTCTTTTCTAAGGGCCAGGAATGCATCCGATATAGACCTAACCTTTGGCGCACTCGATACTAAAAATTGGGAGAGTATGCTGGCTCAGCTGCTCCCATTCGTCAAAACCATTCGCCTCCTTCAGCCTGAGTCCGATAGAGCTCTCCCAGAAGAACGGATCGTTCAGTACGTCACAGCATCGGGAAACGACATAAAGATAATTCGGTATGGCTTGGATTACGAAGGATGCGTGCGAGAGCTGTTGGCAGATAGCGGGGCACCTCCTGCCTACGTAACTGGTTCGATGTACATGCTAGGAAGGCTTCGAAAGATGCTCTCACTCCCCAAAAGGCCGCTATGGGCGCGAGCTTAGATAACACCGTTCTGCAGCCTAGCGAGGAGTGCCTTCGGAACATAGAAAGTTGGCGTACGCTGGTAGAAACCCAACTTTCGTCGTTGGCAGCGGTGCGTGAGGCAGAGAGCGCGCTTTTGAGGGAGGCCGCGACGTATGTCCTCCAAGGAGCGGGAAAGAAGCTCCGGGCTTTGCTTGTATTATCGATAGTACAAGATATTTCCGGTTTTCCGGGAGATAATCCGAGTGCTCTATCTTGTGCAGTAGCGGCTGAAGTGGTGCATGCCGCTTCGCTGGTGCACGACGATCTTCCGGCTTTGGACAACGACGACTACCGTCGGGGCCGACCTTCTTGCCACCGTGCGTTCAATGAAGCGACTGCGATACTAGTGGGAGACCTCTTGGTGGGAGCGGCATTCTCGTGTGTATCGAGTTCTGGTGACCTCGCCGAGAGGAGGGCTCTGGTGTGTGAGCTTTTGGCACGCACCTGGACCGAGTTGTGCGTAGGACAGCAGCTCGATCTTCAGGGAATAGCAGTGCCGGACCAGAGGCGCCGTATGATTGAGTTGAAAACGGGATCCCTGTTCGGTTTCGCAGCTGCCTGTGGAGCTATTTGTTCAGGATTGGAAAGAGAGCGCACCGATGAGCTGTTCTCCTGGGGAGTACGTTTGGGAGTCGCTTTTCAGATGCTCGATGATATAGACGACGGAGAGTGCTCCAAAGATGCAGTTGCTACTGTAGCGGGTGAACGTGAATCTCTCGTTCGAGAATTGCGCGAATATCTCGGCAGCACTTGCGAATATTCGAAGACGATAGTGGGACGTATCTTAAACACTCAACGTGAAGACGGGACAAATCGGTGAAGTTTTCGGGCGAAATCCGCCACGATATCATCGTCGAATGACAATCCTTCTTCTATCAACAGTTCGCGCTTACGTTGGACACCGAACGCGTAACCGCCAAGAGAACCATCGGACATTACTACGCGGTGGCACGGTACGCGAGGAGCATTGGGATTACGATTAAGTATCGCCCCGATCGCGCGGTACGCACGTGAATCGAGGGCGCGAGCGATCTCTCCATACGTGGTCACGCGGCCACGTGGTATCTCGAGAAGAAGAGCGTATACTTTTTCGCGTAGGTGAGAAGTAGTCATGCGGGTGTCTCGAAAAAGAGGCTATCAGGCACGGACTTTTGCACATCACTATAGAATCCCTCTATTGCGGCCATTCGTGCTACGTGACAATAGCAAGAGTTTCGAGCAAGGCACGCATTTTCGGGAGGAGCACATGACAAATTTCGGCGATCCGCGCTTGGATCAGCTCATGAGTACCGTCAGAACTGCAGGTGATCTGCTTCTTTCGTACTGGCCAGGAAGTTCCTCGCGGCGGTTAGCGGCTGAGATTGCCGAAAAATCGGATGGCTCACTCGTATCCACCGCTGACATGAAGTCCAATGAACTGCTCTCCGCAGATATTACCAAGCTCTTTCCCGATGATCTCTTGTTTTCAGAAGAGACTGCGATTGATCCGCAGCGCGTAAAGCAATCCAAGAGAACGTGGATCATCGATCCGCTAGACGGCACGGCTGCTTTTCTTGCTGGTAGAGACGACTTCGCGATCCTGGTGGGGTTGTGTGAATCATATCGTCCCACGGTGGGGATGATGTATTTTCCTGCTCGGCAAGAGTTCGTCAGCGCGTTTGAGGGTAGGGGGGCTACTCGTAATGGTATCCCACTGAGTGTCTCTGTGACCCCGCACTGCCGTGCTGGTGCTGTGTATATCCGAAACTTCGAATGCACGAGACCTGATATTGCGTCCCCCCCAATGGATTCGAGCCTGGCGCTCCTGAAGGTCGCATGCGGAGAGCTCGATGCAGCGGTAATTCGTATGACCACCCATCGAGAGTGGGATATCGCTGCCCCGATAGCGGTTATTCGTGAGGCCGGCGGAGTCATTACCGACGAAATGGGCACCGACATCCGTTGCGGTATGGGAGATGTTTCTTTTAGGTACTTCGTTGCATCTAATGGACACGTGCACCACGAAATCCTTAGCCTTATCAATAGGTAGCGTCAGGAGATTGAGTTACCCATGGCAACAGCGAAGCCTGAGAAAGTGTGGGCTAAGCGATTGCCCTAGGAGAGTTCTGGAAAGTTCTCTCATGTTTAAACAAGTTCGTGTCGATACCACACCTGAGTACTGAATTGGCTCTAGGAACGAAACCGAAAAGCGATATGAAGTATACGGACGAACAGAAACAGCTTATTACCGCGGCGCGGCTCGGCGACATCGAGACGATCCGAGCGCTGCTCGAGCGCGGCGATCCGATAGATTGCCAACTCAAGTACGGGTCGAGTGCCTTGATGATAGCCGCTTCTAGAGGGCATGAGCAGGTAGTTCGCTTACTCGCAGCCCACGGCGCTAAGGTAAATAGACGGAACAAGTTCGGCGCGACAGCACTCTTGGAGGCGTGCGAGAAAGGACACGTCGACGTCATTCGAGCGCTCGTGGAGCTCGGTGCAGATATCAATATGCCTCACAACAACGGAAACACAGTGCTGCTTTCCGCAACTGCTCGGCGAGATATCAAGGTCATTCGCACGCTCCTCGATCTCGGAGCGAATCCAGATGTCGTGAACTTCGATGGGTGGAATGCTCGTCGGTGGGCAGAGTCAGAGGCGAATCCAGCTCTCATGGAGGTATTCGGAATCTCCAAAAAGGATTCGAAGGACAAGGCTTTGGCTCCAGACCAGGTCGAATCATCGGGTGCCGCTGGACAAGAAACAGCGCCAGAAACCAAAACTACAGTAGTTGTAGCGAACGACGCTTTCTGGATTGCCCTCATGAGGGCCGCATCGGTGGGCGATGTCGAAACCGTCCGGCGCCTTGCCGAAGAGGGGGTCGAGGTAAATGGGCAGAGCCCCAATGGCACGACTCCACTCATAGCTGCGGTCAAGAACGGACAGGCAGAGGCGGCTTTTGAACTTTTAGAGCTCGGCGCAGATCTCTCTCTCACGGATGCCGAAGGACTCGATGCGATGGCTTGGGCTCAAAAGAAGGGACAAGTGCTCATCGTTGAAGGTTTGAAGGAGCGGGGGACTCTTTGGGATGAGAAATCCGAGGAATCCACGACCTCAGAGAGTAGCTCCGCGGATCTCTCCAGGCGCTGAACGTGTTGCTACGAACAGTTTGAACGACCCGACAAACCAGGCTACAGTGCCCTCTACGAGTACATGAGTAGGAGGCTCGACTTGGTATGGAGTTCATCACCTGGTTCATCGATTTATTCGTACACATCGACAAGCACTTAGCAGACTTGGTTCGAACGTACGGCATGGCGACCTACGTACTACTATTCGTAGTCGTTTTCTGTGAGACCGGCCTCGTTGTTACTCCCTTCCTGCCAGGAGATTCCTTACTGTTCGCAGCTGGAGCGATCGCGTCGAAGGGAAGCTTGGATGTGAACCTCCTCGCCGTTCTGCTTTTCATCGCAGCGGTCATAGGAGACGCCGTGAACTACGCAGTAGGCCGGTACATCGGACCTAAGGTTTTCGAGCGAAAGAATTCCCGCGTCTTCAAGCCGGAGTATCTTACCCGAACACACAAGTTCTTCGAAAAGTATGGAGCAAAAGCGATCATCTTCGCACGCTTTGTTCCCATAGTTCGCACCTTCGCCCCATTCCTGGCAGGCGTTGGAACCATGTCGTATCCGAAGTTCGCCACTTACAACGTGATCGGAGCTGTGGTGTGGGTGGGACTATTCACGTATCTCGGCTTCTTCTTCGGCTCTCAGCCGTTCGTCGAGAAGAATTTCAAGCTCGTCATTTTGGCGATAATCGTACTTTCGATTCTACCGGCTGTGATCGAGGTAATCAAAGCGCGGCGCGAAGCCAGCTCCGAGGCTGCTAGCTAACGAAGCGGGACGAAACCTCAATCGCGCGGACACGAGGGTACCCTCCGATGGTGTGCACCGTGTGGTTGTGGATTCGGATATGTGCGGACGGCGGGGACGCCGTTCCTCCTGGATGTGATCGTTTGTCAAAG